>VMSU01000182.1 GCA_013792005.1 Desulfobulbaceae bacterium | reverse complement strand
TTAATGAGAGAAAGGCCGGAGCCCCAGTGCCATTCGAGCAGGTGGCTCAGTCGATCAAGGATAAGATTCTGGCCGATAAAAAGGCCAAACGTAAGCAGGCCTTGATTGATGCTTTGAGTTCACGGTCTACGGTGACAATCAATGATGAAGTGTGGGTGGCGCTTGCCAAAGAGCTTGTGCCAAAGGTGTCAACTACCATCCCTGCTGAGTGAAAATTTTTGTAAACGTTCACCGGGCACCCCATCTGCTTCGCAGTCTACGCTTAGCTGTCAGCGGCCTGCTCATGTGCAACTAGCACATGAGCAGGCCGCTTTATTGACCGACGAAGCGGGTCAATATAAATCGCGCAGGTAAGTGACCGTAGGGAGACTCCGGCTGAGGCACCCGCGAAACGTTTACAGTCCGGTGAAATCCTCACGTTCAACGCTTCTGGTGAACGATTACAAATTTTTCGGTCTATTTCTATAATCCTACAGGAATGAGGCTGCAAGTAAGTGGTGTGGCAGCTTCGAATATATATGAGTAAATAAGGAACGGCATAACGATGACAAGACAGTTTCTAGTGATGGTTCCCATGCTTTTAGTCTTTCTTTCAGCCTGTATGCCCAGTAGTGGGCCAGGGAGGCAGGGTGGGACGCGTCAGCAACCGAAGCAAGGATGTCTTGATTGTCATCCTGAAATGGAGGCTAAATTTAAGGGTGGCAATGTTCATCGTCCGGTAGCTGAAGGCAACTGCATGGCCTGTCATCTTCCGCATGGCTTGATCGGCGGGATTCAGCTGCGGAGCAAGGCCCCGACCTTGTGTTTGACTTGTCATCAGTCTCAAGGCAAGCAAAGCGGCAAAGTGTCAACTCATAAGCCCTTTGCTGATGGCAAGTGCAGCGTTTGCCACGCCTCTCACAACAGCCCTAATCAGCGATTGCTCTCTAAGCCCGAACAGGATTTGTGTTTTAGCTGTCACGATCGCACGCCGTTTAGCCGTACATATGTGCATGCCGCTTTGGCTGAGGGTTGTTCCCTGTGTCATGTCTCTCATGCCGGAGATCAGCCAACGCTGTTGATCCAGAAGGAGGAGACCCTCTGCCGTCAGTGTCATGACCCGGCAAGCCCGGAAATAGTTACAAAACACCGGGGGCTTCCTGTTGTCAGAGGGTGCAGTGGCTGTCATAACCCGCATAGTTCAGATACCCCTGGTTTACTCAAGAGTACCATGCATCAGCCAGTGATCTCTGGGCAGTGTCAACAATGTCATGGGGCAGCAGCCGGGGCTATCACGGTAAAAAAAGAGGCCAATACCCTCTGTCTCAACTGTCATAAGAAAAGTTCAGGCGCTACAGGTCAGGTTCATCAGCCGTATCGAGATGGCAAATGTCTTGGTTGTCACGCTGCCCACGGTAGTGAGTTTGCTTCAATGCTAGCAAAACCTGCTGCTCAACTGTGCCTGTCCTGTCATGTTGATATGGTCAAGGTGAAGGCAGTTTCGGAACATGCTCCCAGCAAAGAGGGAAATTGTTTAGCCTGCCATAGTGGCCACACCTCTGAGCGGAAGGCCTTGGTCAAGGGTGGGGAGGATATGATCTGTCTGCCTTGTCACACTAAGGGTAAAGGATCGGCACAGGCAATGACCCATGCTCCGGCCCGTCAAGGTAAATGTCTCTTCTGCCACAAGCCACACTCTTCGGGGTCTCGACGTTTGCTACGGAGCAACGAAGGTTCGCTCTGCCTGTCCTGCCATAAGGAGACAGCTCGCCAGAAAGCGAAGATTAGTCTGCATCGGCCATTTGCTGACGGCCAATGCAGTCAGTGTCATGCTCCCCACGGCGGCCCTGGTAAGGCTATGCTCAAAGAGTCTCTTGAGCGAGGGAAGTTATGTTTGAGCTGTCATCCCAGCGCCAAAAGCGATACCAACCGCCATCAGCCTTTTGTTCAGGGCAAGTGCCAGCATTGTCACAATGCCCATGCCGGGGATCATCAAGGGATGTCCGATAAAGAGGTGGGACAGATCTGTTTGGACTGTCATCAGCAGACCAAGACAAAGTTGAAAGAGAAGAGTGTTCACCAGCCGTTTGCAGAGCTCGCCTGCACTGCCTGTCATGCGCCCCATGGCTCAATAGTTGCCAATAACTTGATTAAACCTGACCCCACCCTCTGCCTCGGATGTCATGAAGGGATTGCCAAAGCTTGGCAGAAGGGTAAACCCCATCAAGCGGCGGTTGATGGCTGTGCGAACTGTCATGTCGGGCATGGCTCTGTCGGGTCGAGCCTGCTCAGAAAAGCAGTGGGCGCCCTGTGTCAGGAGTGCCATGAGATGAATCCTGTTGAACTGGCGGCAAAGCATAAAGGGATCCTGCCGGGAGGAGATAGCTGTCACCGCTGTCACAATCCCCATGGCGGATCCGGGGAGAAACTTCTGTATACAATAAATCACTCTCCCTTTGCCAAGGGTCAGTGTCAGACCTGTCATGCGGGCGGCACGGGTATCTCTAAGCCCGTTGGACTGAAGGACAATATCTGTTTTACCTGCCATGAACGAAAGTCATTTCAGGGGCGGGTTGTGCATCAGCCAGTCAAAGAGAAGCCGTGTTCAGCGTGTCATAACTTGCATGCAGCCCCTTATGATCGTTTGCTGCCGGTATCTGCCAGTAAACTTTGTCTGCGCTGTCATGTCTCGGGTAAGCAAGAGAAGCGATTTATGCATCAGCCGTACAGTGATGGGCGGTGTCTTGGCTGTCACGCCCCTCATGCCTCGGATGCGGTTGATCTTCTGCCCACAAATCTTGCCGCGGCTTGTTTTTCGTGCCATAAAGAACAGGTTAAGACCTATAGTGTTCCCCATTCGCCGTTCAAGAAGGGGCAGTGCGGCGCCTGTCATTTTGCCCACGGATCAGATAATTTGCAGCTGCTCAAAGACAATAACGAACGGCTCTGTCTGCCCTGTCATACAGCCGAGAGTGTTCGCGGCAGGCACTCATTTTCAATCAAGATTAAGGGCTGTCTGACCTGTCATGATCCCCATGGCGGAGATTCGAAGGCAATGATGCGCAAGGTCTTGCACGCGCCGTATAAGCAGGGCTGTGACACTTGTCATCAGGGGGGGGCATCATCGGTGCCGACCAAAGTCTGCTTGTCCTGTCATGAGCAGGTTAAAAAGGATTATCTGCTGATCCATAGCCACTTGACCGATGATGCTTCCGGCAACGGCTGCGTTTCTTGTCATAGCCCTCATGCTGGTAATGACAGAATGCTCTTGGCTGGGACTCAAGGGGTGGTGTGTCTGCGTTGCCATCAGGATACCGCTGTCCGGCATAGTGGGAAATCGTCCCGTCACCAGAAGAGTAACGAGTGTGTCTCGTGTCACACCGCTCATGGTGGTGATGCTCCGGCCATGCTCAGGGGGGATGGCAATGCGGTGTGTAGCGGGTGCCATGAAAGCCAGGGGAAATTCAGCCATCCTGTGGGTCCGAAAGTTCTCGATCCCCGCAACGGTCAGATGATGACCTGCATCAGTTGTCACGACCCTAAAGGGACGGATTTCCCTTATCAGCTCAAGATGAGCGGAGAGAAGGAACTTTGCGTTCAGTGTCATAACTATTGATAATGATCCCAGGTTGACGGTGATCAGTTAGCGGTTTACGGTTAACTGACACTCTGATAATATCTCATTCTTTTTTCGTGATATTTATATGTAATCATTAACCGTTAATTGATAACCGCAAACCGATAACTTGAGCAGTTATAATTGAAGATTAAAAATATGAAAATTACGCTGAATATTACGTTCATTGTCGCTATCTTTTTGGTTGAGGCTGGTCTTGTCTCGGCTGCTGGGCCGGATTGGAAGTTTTTGTTCTCGTTGCAGGTTGACAAGACGTCAGGCGCTTTTGCCGCTCCGATGGGTCTGTATGTCGATGCCCAGGCGGAACGCTACTACGTGACTGACAGCGGCAATAATCGTCTGGTTTCTTTTGACCGAGAGGGTAAATTGCTCCACGCGTTTACTGCCGGGGGGGCCTTGGACAAGCCGATTGCCATGACCAAGCAAGGTGATGGACGGTTGCTTGTCCTGGAGAAGGGCAAGGCCTCTCTTACCGAGATTGATGTCAAAACCAGGGCGGTTGTGCCTCATACGTTGGAAGATGGCGGGAGGACAATCTTTCCTCAACGTTTGAGGATCAGTGATAATCGTTTCTATGTGATTGACAAGGCCAGTGGGGACATTGTTATTCTTGATCAGAAGTTGGTGGTGAGCGACCGGATGAATTGTTCCGATTGTCAGGCAGGGTATGCCGATTTTTCTATCAAGGGAGATTTGGTGTTCGCCCTGCCTATGTTGGGCTCTGAGGTCCATGTCTTTGATAAAACACACTCTCTGACCAGAAAGATCTCCTTGGTTCCGGCCCCTGAATTTCCAATTTCGTTAGCCCTGGCCTCGGATGGCAACTTGTTGGTCCTCGAACGTCATGCGGGGACAGTGGTCCGTTACCATGCTGATGGCCGTATGGTTGGCCGTTATCTTGGATCAGGGCATAAGGAGGGGAGCCTCTCCTATCCTGTTGATATTCAGACCGATCCATGGGGCAGGGTATGTGTGGTGGATGAGGGCAATGGCAGGGTCAGTGTGTTTCAACCGTGAGACGCATGGACGTTAATGATTTAGGTGGTTATGGTGAATAAGACTCTCATACTTATTGTCGCTGCCTGGAGCTTTTTATGGTCGCCAATGGTTCGCGCCAGCGTCACTGGTCTTTGTGATAGTTGTCATGTTATGCATTTCAGCCAGGTCGGATTAGCTCCCACGGAGCTTACGGCACTTGGTCCTCAGGACTATCTGCTAAACAATACCTGCTTGGGATGCCATAATGGAATTAATACCGGCGCTGCCAACGCCGTCCCTATGGTCTACACCGCAGGGGTTATGGAACTGGCCGGTGGTAATTTTAAGTACTCAGATGTCACGAACCAGCGTAATGGGCATAATCCTAAGGAGTTGCCGGGTGGGGCTGATGACACGGTGACTACTCCACCAGGCTGGACAACCGGTTTCAATGCCAATGGGCAGGTTGGAACGATCGACGCCACCAATCAGTTGGGTTGCGCTGGTACTTTGGGCTGTCATGGTGAGCATAATGACACGGGCATTTTTGGTGCCCACCACAACCATCCAACCGATGCTGTTCATGGAAAAGAAGCCACGGGAGCTACCATAGGCACCAGCTATCGTTTTCTCTATCAGATCAAAGGATATGAGGATGCTGACTATGAGGCGGAAACTGCGAATAATCATAATGTCTATTACGGGGTGGCCCGAGGTAGTGACGCTCCGACAGACACCCAGACGATGAGCTATCTCTGTGCCGAGTGCCATGGTATCTTTCATAGTGGCGCTAGTGTGACAGACGGGGTAGCTGGGGCCATCTTTGCCAGTCCTTGGATTCGGCATCCTGTGGATATTTCGATGAGCAATACTGGGGAATATAGTGGTTACAACTATCTGACTGCCGCCCCGGTGGCCAGTGCCACCCTGACCGAGGCTCAGCATTCTACAGCGACCACTTCCGTGTCCGGGGCCGGTAACCGTATTGTGATGTGTCTCTCCTGTCACCGGGCTCATGCCTCTCCCTATTTTGCCAGTATGCGTTGGGATTACCGTGGTGCAGCAGGGTATTTAGGCTGTGCAAAATGTCATACCTCGAAAGACTAACAAACTCGAAGTGAGTTTGGGTACTTTGCTGAGGCATGAGTTGTGAAGTTGGCAAGATCCACCAAACTCTATCAAGCAAATCTTATGATACTCTTTGACTCTCTTTCATGTCGTTTGTCTCTCTTGTCGGTTCTTCTGCTCATCACCCTTACTTCCTGTGTTACGGTCGGAACTCAGCGTGGCGGCGAGCAGGGATTGATTGCTACCACCTCTCTTTCCTCATCCCAACCCCAAGTGTCATTATGTCTGATCAGCTCAGGAGGCGATCAGAATTATCAGGTGCGAGTAGACATGGAGGCGATTGAGGTCTCTGCTGGCGGGCAATGGGTATCGTTACTCTCCCAACCGTTGACTCTCACCTCGAAACAGGCTTCTCGTGGGGCGTTGCTTGATCGCGTTCAGGCGCCGGTCGGTCAATATCAACGGGTTCGTTTTCGGATTACTCAGGTTGTGGTCGAGCAGGATGGTCGGGAAACTACTCTCCTGCCACCATCTCAGCCGGTTGAATATCCTCTTGCCAAGGTAGTATCTCTTGAAGAAGGCGATAGTGTCACTTTGTTTCTGCATTGGGATATTGCCGCATCAGTAATCAAAGCCCCGCAGTTTATTCCTGCCTTCGGTGTCAGTGAACAGCATATTCCCTTGACCACAGAACTGGCTTTTGTCAGTTGTCCGGAAATCAATACCGTCTACATTATCAGGACTGATCAGAATCGTATTTGCGGATCATGGGGTATTTTCGGCGCCCCGACTTCTCTTCATGCCAGTAAAGCAGGAAATATTTTGTATGTATTGGCAGAGGATCAGGCCACTATCGTGGCGGTGGAGCTTTCCTCAGGCAAGGTTCGAGATCGGATTCGGATTCCGATGGCGACTCGCCCGTCGCTCATGACGATTGACTCGGCTGGACGCAATGCCTATCTGGTCGATCAGGCCACTGGGATGGTGTTTCGAGTTGATCTCGATACCGGGAGTCTTGCTGCCCAGATCCGCTTGGGAGATCGGCTTGATTATTGTGTTTTTTTAGAAGAAAGTCAGATTGTTGCCGTCTCCTCCTCCCAGTCGCAGAAAGTTGTGCTTCTTGACCCAATGACGTTGCAGGTTCGACAATCGATTGCTGTTGGCACTAATCCTGAAGGTATTGCAGAGTATGACGGAAATCTTTACATTGCTGAAAGTCGAGCGAACACGGTGGGTATGTATAGTATGGGCAGTGGCGCATCGTTGCGTCAACATGTTGGTCTTGGGCCGAGTCGCATCCTGTTTCATGAGCGAAGCCTCTTCGTGGCAAATTCGCAGGGAGGCAGTGTAAGTGTGCTGCGGCCTGATCAGTTGACTGTTGTTAAGGAGATTGCTACCGGTGGATCTCCCGGTGAGATGGCTATCTCATTTGCTCGCAACTGGCTTTATGCGGTTGATGGCTCAGCCAATTTGGTAACAGTGATCGATCTTTCCACTCAGAAGCTTGAGTCAGAGATTGATCTGAGGGCAAAGCCGTTTGATATCGTGGTGATCCAGTGAAAGGAGGAAATTATTTTCGGACGATATCAGCATTATTATACGACTCTTATACATCCTGCATCCCTTGAATTGAACTCCTACGATTACCTTTGCTATCAGGCTGACCGTTAAAATATCTACCAGATCATCAGGAATTTTTTACCAATTCCACTGGGTTACTTTTTCTCCCGTTTGGTTGAAAAAAAATTGTGTTATGCCGATAGTATCCTGTAAGATGGTTCATTCGGTAGATTACCTTGAATTTTACCCCGCTATCATCAGTTTATGGCCACACCGCAAAGTCAAGACTTGGGGAGTGTTTTCACTTCCCCACTGTTCCGGCGATTCCTTGCCCCCATCGTGATAACGATGCTGGGTTTCGCGATGGCGGTCTATTTCTATGCTGTTCCCTTCATCAAGACCAAGGTCTATGCCCTGGAAGAGAAGTCGGTGCAGACCAATCTGGCCAATATTCAATCGCTGATCACCTCCAACTATCTGGCAATGGAGGCCCATCGAAAAACGGTGACTGGCGCACATCGCCGGGAACTCAAGAACATCATCCTTTTTACTGACGCCTACCTGAAGAATAAGACTGATCAGGTACGAAACGGGTTGATCTCCGAGGACCAGGCCCAGTGGAGCGCCTTGGAAGAGTTAAGGGCCTTTCGATATGGCTCTGGCGACTTTGTCTGGGTGGCTGATTACAATGGTTTTTACCTTGCCCACCCTGATCCAAAAAAAAATATGGAAGACTTTTCCGAGGCCCGGGACGTGTTTGGTAACTACATGCTCACTCCCCTGATTCAAAAGGCCATTGAGCAGGAAGAGGGATATCATACCTTTTGGGATCAGCGACCAAACGATAATTTGCCGGCGGAAAAGCTGGCCTATGCCCGGGTGTTTACTCCGTGGGAGTGGGTGATCGGCACCGAGGTTTTTGTTGATGATCTGGAGGCGGAAATACTGCTTCGTAAGGAGAAGATGATCGAAGAACTTCGAGTTATCCTGAAGGGGATTGTTATCGGCGATACGGGGTTTATGTATATCTTCGACTCTTGGCATAATGTCATTATTCATGCGAATGCCAACCTGGAGAATACTGATATGTCAGCGATCATTAACCCCAATACCAAGAACAAATTGGTGGAGGACCTGATCGCAGCAAGTAATACCCGAGACCACAAACTCATTGTGACGACCACGATGGACGGGGATAGTTATGGCGCTAATGTTCAGCCCCATGAGGAGATCAATTGGGTCAGGCATGTGGAGGGCTTTGACTGGTACATTGTCGCCTCGGTTAAAACTGATGAGCTTAATCAGAGTTCTGATGTCCTGCGGAATAAAATTCTGTTATTGGCAGCTATTGTTGTCTTGTTCTCTATCGTGGTGGTGTCGTTGATGATGGGGCGGTTGTTGCTCCCAGTCCGCAAATTGTCCCAGGTTGCGCGTCTGGTTACCGAAGGTGATTTGTCGGCACGGAGTGACATTGAGGGCACAGATGAAATCAGTTTTCTGGCTAAGACGTTTAACACCATGGTTGGCCGTTTGAAAGACAATATCGATGAGTTGGATCATAAGGTGATGGAACGCACCCAGGAACTTGATGGCGCCAATCAAGAGCTTTTGCTAACGGTGGGGCAACTGGAACAGCATAATCATGAGGTGACCGAGTTGAACCGTATGGCTGAGAGGCTCCAGGCGTGTTATGGGGTCGAGGAGACCTACCCGGTGGCCGCTGAGGCCATGGCAGCGCTTTTCCCGCAATCTTCTGGTTATTTGTACATGGCTCAAGCCGGTGGGGTGGAGAACGTTTTCGACTTAGTTATTCAATGGGGAGAGAGGTCTGAGCTAGCAACCACGGTGGCCAAGGATGATTGCCTGGCCTTTAGCAATTTCAGAATTCATGAGTTAAGAGGGTTGGAGGGCGAGGCTGTCTGTGACCATTATGTCCCTGGCGAGCACGGGCTTTCGTTCTGTGTCCCTCTTTTTGCCCAGAATGATGTCATGGGGATGCTTCATCTTAATATCAAAGAGTGCTGTAAGGATGATCGCCAGTTTGAACACCAGAAGCGGCTGGTTGCGTCGGCGACGGATCATCTTGCTATGTCTATGGCTAATCTTAAACTCCGGGAGCGGCTCCAGAATCTTTCGGTGCGCGATGGTCTGACGGGATTGTTCAATCGGCGTTACATGGAAGAAACGCTGTCTCGTGAATTTAAAGCCTATGAGCGGACCAAGCATCCGGTTGGTGTGATCATTCTTGATGTCGATTTTTTTAAGAAATTTAATGATACCTATGGTCATGAGGCGGGAGATCTCGTTCTGATCGAATTGGGTAAGGTTCTGTCTGCGAATGTTCGCAAAGAGGATGTGGTTTGTCGGTTTGGCGGCGAGGAGTTTGTTGTTATTTTGCTTGGCGCCCCGCCGGAGCAAGCCCTTGTTCGAGCAGAGCTGCTTCGGTCAAAAGTTGAAACAGATTTACGGCTAACTTATCATGGACATGATATTCGAGTGACTATTTCATTGGGAGCTGCTTCTTTTCCTGAACATGGAGAGGCTCCGGATCAGGTCTTGAAGGCGGCGGACACGGCGCTGTACCGGGCGAAGGAAGCTGGCAGAAATCGTGCTTTTCAGGCGACAGTTTCAAGGGCATAGAGGGTGGTCAAATACTGAAATCGAGGCCCAAACCGTGATTTTTCCTGTACAACCAGTGGGTAACGTTGTAAGACAATGAGCAACGTGTCACAATCTGTTTTTCCCTCCCCTCCATATCAACGAACGATGATCATCTGCCGTTCTCTTCCCCAATCAGGAAATCATGCTACGAAAAATTATTTCTTTTGTCCGCAGTTCATTAAAAGGCTTAGAACGCTCGAGTAGCCGAATTACGCATACTCCGATACCAAGTTCAGAAGTTATTCCGTCCGTACCTGCTCAGTCCTCAGCGCCAGAGGTTGAAGTTCCCCGGCAATCCCCGGTAAAGCCTAGGTATCGTCGGCCAAAACCGGTTAAATCAACAGATAAGGAATCCTGGGATGTGAGTGCATTTGAGGTGGTTCCTGCCGAGGGTAAGAGTCGGTTTCATGATTTTGATCTGCCGGTTACGATCATGCACGCCATTGCTGATCTTGGCTTTCAGTATTGCACCCCAATCCAGGCCAAAACTCTGGCTGGCACCCTCTCCGGCCTTGATGCCATTGGCCAGGCGCAGACTGGGACCGGGAAGACCGCGGCCTTTTTGATTTCGCTCATGACCCGGCTGCTGGCCGACCCAGAAGTCGGTAACAAAAAGAATGGTCAACCGAGGGCCCTGGTTATCGCTCCGACCAGGGAGTTGGTGATCCAGATTGCCAAGGATGGTGAGACCTTGGCTAAGTATTGCGGGCTTCAACTGGCCTCCGTTTTTGGGGGCATGGATTATGAGAAGCAGCAGCAGGTCTTGGAGCGGGGGCCAATTGACATCGTAGTGGCGACTCCAGGCCGTTTAATTGATTTTCAGCGTCGTCGAGTGGTGGATCTTTCTAGAGTTGAGGTCATGGTGGTTGATGAGGCTGACCGGATGCTGGATATGGGATTCATCCCTGATGTGAGAAAGATCGTATTCAGCACCCCGCCTAAGGAAAAACGGCAGACCCTGATGTTCTCTGCCACCATCACTCCCGAGGTTCGACATCTGGCCAGTCAGTGGTGCGTAAATCCGATTAACGTGGAGGTGGCGTCAGAGCAGGTGGCTGTTGACACGGTCCGGCAGATCGTTTATCTGGCTACGGCCAAAGAGAAGTACAATATCCTCTACAACATGATTGTGGGCGAGAACTTGGATAAGGTTCTGGTATTCACCAACCGTCGGGATGAAACCCAGCGGTTGACAGATCGACTGATCAGTAACGGTATCAGTTGTGATATGCTTTCAGGCGACGTGGCCCAGAAAAAAAGAATGACTACCCTAGAACGTTTCCGTGGTGGTCAGATTAAGGTTTTGGTGGCTACCGATGTGGCAGGAAGGGGTATTCATATTGATGGCATCAGTCATGTTTTTAACTATACGTTGCCGTATGAGGCTGAGGATTATATCCATCGGATCGGCCGTACCGGGCGGGCTGGGCATGATGGTATCGCCATCAGTTTTGCAGATGAGGATGGAGCCTTCTATCTGCCAGCAATTGAAACGTATATTGGTCGAAAACTTGATTGTGTTCAGCCGGACGAAGCCCTTATTGTCCCCGCACCTAAAGGAGTCAGCAAACCCTCGTCTCAATCTTCCTCCTCTAAGCCGCAGCAGGGGGGGCAACGACGGTCATCTCCTTACCGTTCTCAGGGACAGCGAAGATCTTCTTCTTCCTCTCGCCCCGGTCGGTAGTTACGGGAAGACGATTGATTCGGATGGGTTGGTGAATTTTCTTACGAATTGGCTGCTGAATTACTTATGCCATGAGGATAAAAAGATCGGCATGGTCTTGGCTGTCAAGTAGGGAGGGGCGTGTTCTTGCTTCTCCTTCATCTTCCTCTTTCCCTCTTACCAATTTCTGATCACTTCAAGCAGTAAGCGGACTCCAATCCCGGACGGGCCCTTTGGGACATAGGATTTTTCCGTGAAATTCCAGGCGGTGCCAGCGATGTCCAGGTGGATCCAAGGGGTGCTGTCGATAAATTCCTGAAGGTAGGCCCCCGCAGTAATTGTTCCTGCCCCTTTGTCGCCAACATTCTTGAGGTCGGCTACTTTTGATTCGAGCTGTTTCGTGTACTCCTTGCCCAGAGGAAGGCGCCAGACCGGTTCGCCACTCTCTTTGCCGGCCCGTTCAACTTTGGCGCTCAGTGTGTCGTCATTGCTCATCAGGCCGCTGATATGATGGCCAAGGCCGATAATCACCGCGCCGGTCAGAGTGGCCAGGTCAATTACCGCTTCAGGTTGAAATTTTTCGATGCCGTAGGCCAAGGCGTCGGCCAAGATCAGGCGGCCTTCCGCGTCAGTGCTGATGATCTCTACCGTTTTGCCATTGTATTGGGTGACAATGTCTCCTGGTTTCAGCGCGCTAGGCCCGGGCATATTGTCTGTAGCAGGCACAAGTGCAATGATGTTGAGTTGCTTCGGGCGTTCCATGGCCACGGCCTCCATACAGGCGAGCACTGCGGCGCCACCGCACATATCATACTTCATCTCATGCATCCCTTGGCTGGGTTTGATCGAGATGCCTCCTGAGTCAAAAGTCAAACCCTTGCCGACCAGCATTAGCGTGGGGGCGTCCTTTTTGGTCCGGTATTCGAGGATTACCAACTTAGGTGGGGTTGACGATCCCTGGTTGACGCCAATGATTCCACCCATCTTTAGGTGGGTAAGTTCTTCTTTGCCCAACACGGTGCATTTTAATTTATATTCTTTTGCTAATGATTTGGCGTAGCGTGCAAAATGGTCTGGTGTCCAGTTGTTGGCGGGTTCATTGGCCATATCCCTGGCCCGGCAGGCTGCTATTGCCCCTTGTCTTCCACGCTCGGCAGCAATAGCGGCCTCTTTGAGCTTGGTTGCGGAGAAGACGGACTCAGCAATCAGATGAGGAGGATCATCGTCTTCGCCCACGGTTTTATATCTGGTGAAGGTGTAGCTGCCTAGAATAACTCCTTCAACCAGGGATTGAGTCATCTCCTGGAGCGGGAAGTCAAGCTCTTCTGGTACAATCACCGTAATTCGCGCCGCTTTGGTTTTCTGGGCAACGGAAGCAATGGTGCCTCCGCACTTGCGAAATGATTCTCGGTTGAGTTCCTCTTTGCCAAGACCTACCGCCAGAAGCCGGGTGGCAAGGTGTTTTGTCGTAGCGTCAAGGGGGGGGTAGCAGAGCAGAGTTTGTCCTTCTCTTGCCGTGAAGTCACCCGCGGAGTGTGCTCGTTGCACTGAATCGGCCAGGAATTGTGGGCCGGGGAAGATGGTTGTTTTGGGGTCGGTGATTTGCGGCAGGCAATAGATGAGTAAGTCTGTTTTTGTGCTTTTTGTATACTTTTTTACGGTTATTTTCATAGTTGTGATGTCGTGGTCGTTAGTTAGGTGGGTGAAGGTAAAGGTGAAAAGCGCCGGCAGTATAGCCTACAAGGGAAGGTCGTGCACGCATCAAAATAAAGACCGACGGTATTTTAGGTATAGGAATATGGCAGGTTACGATTTGTATTGAAGGCCTGACAGCTGGCGGATGGCCTGGTTGGCGATGATCAACCCGAAGATTCCGGTCAGGGTGGGTAGGCTGCCCAGGACTCGACGGGGGCTCGGTTGGTGTGGCAACAGGTGTTCGTTGCCAACCTCCTGCTCTGGTTCTTCATATGTGAAATCGACGGGTTCGGTAGAGAAGACGCATGGAATGCCGCGCTCGATGCCCCGTAGTCGCAATCGTCTGCGGATGCGCCTGGCCAGCGGACATTTTTTGGTTTGCATAAGGTCGGCGAGCTTGATTTGGCTTGGGTCAGTCCTTAAGGCAGCGCCCATGGATGAGATGATGGGGATGCCTCTGGCGAAGGCGGCGGCGAGGAGTTCAACCTTGGGCCCAACCATGTCGATGGCGTCGATCAGCAGATCGGGCTTGGGGTCAAGGATTGTGCCCACCGAGTGCTGGTCGATGAAGGTTGGCATGATTTCCACTTGTGCTGCCGGGTTAATCTGTAAGATCCGGTCGCGTGCCGCAATTACCTTCTGTGTGCCTACTGTAGATTCGAGCGCTATAATTTGGCGGTTGATGTTGTGGGTACGGACCACATCGAAATCGACCAGACGGATGCGGTTGATGCCGGCGCGGGCCAACCCTTCCATGGCATGGCCGCCTACGGCGCCTAATCCCGCTATGGTGACAAAATTGTCTCTCAGTCGAGCAAAGGCCTCGGGTCCGAGCAGCCGTTCAATGCGTAAGAATCTGTCCATTGTTCCATACCATGGTTTGAAGTTGCTGGGGGCTAATGTCTTTGAGCGTGGCAGCAACGGAGTAGAGGTTAGAGAGAATCATCTCGGGTGTTGGGAGCCCTTGTGCATTTTGGCCAGGGTGATTGTTGCTGGCTGACACCCTTGGCGGCCAGTCACTTTCGAAAAGTATCCGGTCAAGCGGAGCTTTTTGGAAAGCTTGCCGAACTTTGACTCTGGAAGGGTCCGCCAGGGATGGACCAAAGGAGAGCATGGCCCCGATGTCAAGCAGGCGGCGCATGATCTCCATAGAACCATTGAATCCGTGAATAATTACTGTTGAGCGCTTTTTGCAGGTGGCATTCAGCAAGTCGATGAGGCGTCCCCATCGTCGGCAGCAATGGATGGTCACCGTCCGGGCCAGGGTTTCTGCCATTTCAAGTTGGGGGATAAAGATGGTTTCCTGGACGAGCGGGGACGCGGAAGCAAGGGCATCAAGCCCTATTTCGCCAATGCCGGCACTGGTGTTGGCGAGTTCAGCTAGTAGCCGTTCCTGCCATCCCACGATGACCTCGTGTGCCCACCAAGGGTGGATGCCGAGGAAGGGTTTTACTGCCGGGCAGTGGCGGGCGCTATGGATGATTGTCGGCCAATCCTGCTCGCAGGTGCTGTTTACCGCCAGGATGCCGATTCCTGCCTCATGGGCGGTGGTAAAAAGATGTTCCCCTGCAGGACCTACAGGTGGCAGGTGGAGGTGAGCATCAATGCGAGGAGGAGTCACGGAGGGTGGACCAATCTGCTGTGGGGAAGGGCGTTCTGGGCTTAATCGCCTTCTTGGGCATGAATGACGGTCAGCTGATCGTTTAAGGTCCAGAAATCGTAGAGGTAACCGACTAAAAATAAGCCGCCGGTCAGGAGATAGAGAATACCTGTTACCCATTTCCCCATATACATCCTGTGGATACCGAGAGGGCCGAGAAAAGTCAGCAATACCCAACTGAGGGAATAGTTCAATCTGCCGCTGCGAAAACGAAAATCTGCCTCGCGGTCCATTGCCGGGATAAGAAAGAGATCGACAAGCCAACCTATGCCGAACAGGCCGAGAGTGAAGAAGTAGAGGGTTCCTGACCCAGGTTTGCCGTAATAGAAACGATGGGCTCCGAGAAAACCGAAGAGCCACAGGATGTAGCCCATTGATTTGAGATGAGTGTCGTTGTGTGGCTGGTCCATGTTCGTATGTCTGAAGGAGGAGTCCGGTTGGAATATTTGTCTACGTGTGATGACTTAGTCCGATTGCCATTGTGCTAAGTCACGTTCATGTTGTGACGATTAATGTACATCCTTTAGGTTAGGTTCACAAGGAACAGATAACAATATTCGTAACTACACAG
>VMSU01000181.1 GCA_013792005.1 Desulfobulbaceae bacterium | reverse complement strand
GCTGCGCCGGGCCATCGTGGCGGATGAGCAGCGCGACTTCGAAAAAGTCCATTACAGGTGCGCCTTCGGGCCATCAACTCGGATCGAGCAGACTGGCCGCTGCTCATCCGCCACGTTAAGTGACAACAATTCAACTCTCAACAATCCATTAATTATCAATTAAAGCAAAAAGGGGACAGATTTATTTTTTGACTCCCCTCCGCCTGTGTGGTGATCTTTATTCATGCCTAGACGAGCCCGTATAGTCCTCCCGAACTGTCCTCACCATGTCATCCAGCGTGGTCATAACCGGCAGGTCGTTTTTGCCAGTGATGACGACTATCTCTTTTATCTTGATACTCTCCAGGAATGGAAAACTGCACTTGGCTGCAAGGTTTACGCCTATTGCCTGATGACTAATCATATCCATTTGGTGATCGACCCTGGAGATGAGCCAGAAAATCTCGCTTTACTGATGAAGCGTGTGGCCGGCAGGCAGACCCGTTTTGTCAATAAAATGGAGAAGAGAAGCGGCTCCCTGTGGGAGGGACGATATAAATCAAGTCCTATCAATGCCAATGAGTTCCTACTTGCCTGCTGCCGATATGTGGAGTTGAACCCTTTGCGTGCCGGCATGGTGGCTGACCCAGCACAATACCGCTGGTCCAGTTGCCCGACAAAGGTTGGCATTAAGGAACAACCTTGGCTAGACCTTGATCCCTTTTACATGAGTCTGGGTGAATCTACCATCCAGCGAGCAATCAGATACGCCACCTGGCTTCGGGAAACAATTCCTGATACGGAGTGGAAACTTATTCGGGAAGCCACCCAGCGTGGCCAGTTGACCGCAAACAGAAAGTTTATCAGAGAAATTTCCGTAAAAGTTGGTCGCCGTTTAGAGCTAAGAGGCCCTGGTCGGCCAAGAAAAGAAGAAAAATAAATCTGTCCCCATTTTCTTTGCTTTGGATGAGTAGGGAGAAGGCCCGAAAAAAAGGGGAGATTAGACCAAAGCTACATGAATATGCCTCCCAACCGCTTTGGCAAATTTTTCAAGGGTTGATAAGCGAATGTCAATGGCATGGTTCTCCATTCTGGAAATAACGGATTTGGTCGTATGGAGGTCATGAGCAATTTGCTCTTGTGTCATCCCCGCTTCCACGCGAGCCTGTTTTAACAGTAACCCAAGTTTGAATGTTTCAAATCGTTCGTTGTAATTCTGCCAAAATTCAGGATCTTGTTTCATGCGTTTGTTTTTATATTTTTGTAAGTCGCTCATCATAGTCTCCTTTTTGTAAAATATTCTTTCTTGCGGCGTTCAGCTATTTCAATTTCTTTGCATGGAGTCTTCTGTGTCTTTTTGGTGAAAGCATGATTTAATATTATCAAGTCATTCCCATCAAGAAATCCAAATAATCGAAAAATGTTATTTCCGTATTGGATCCGTACTTCCCAAATATCGTCGGTCGCTCCCAGTTTTTTCAAAAATTTGCTGGGGACAATGTTAAAATTTTCAATGAGATCAAGAACAAAGAAAATCTTTTCCACCTGCTTATTGGAAAGAGAGTCAAGGTAGTCCTGAACTGGACACTCACCATTTTCAAGGTGATAGAAAATTATTTTTCGCATAGCTACAAGTTAGCACAGTTGCGAACAAATAGCAAGTCTCGATGCTCAACATCCTGAAATAAAGAATAAAAAAAGCACAACAATCACATACACCGGAACGCGGGGAGCTACGTCATTCCAAGTCACGTCCAGAAACAAAAAGAAGGAAAGAAGAAAAATAAATCTGTCCCCATTTTCTCCCATTTTCTTGCATTCGACTCTTTCCGGGCTGGCCAGGCCGCTTATCTCTATCATTTTTTAATTAACTAATCCACTTTCTCTCCCCCTCCATTTTTTCTGTTTTCCGGATAAATTCCGTAAAACAGAAAAAATCAACGTGCCACACTGTGGTCAGAAAAAGATAATGCATCGTTACGAAGGGATATTTTCTTGACAAATATTTTTATTTTACTGGCGCATAAAATGCAAGACCCCAAAGGGGTTTGTAAAAAGAAAGTAAGGAATAAAAGTGACACAAGTGATTGGGCTAAATGGCTCATTGGGAATCTTTCCCTGTGCGTCATACTAATACACCCCCCTGGTGCTGGCCGTAACGAAAAGCTCGTGACAAGATAGAACTGTCTTAGTGTGTAATAATAATTAGAAACATAAAAAGATTGATAATCCTAACATGGTGGTTTGATATTTGCTAAACTCCGTGGGTCAGTCAAAAAATCGGTTACTAGAAGGGGTTGGGAGGATTCCGGATGGCAGCCTTCACATGAAAAATGAATCTACTGCTTTGTAGGTTTGCAAAAATGAAGAAGGAGAAAGATGAAACGAAGATACTGGTTTGGAAAAATGATTCTGCTTGGGTTCGGTGCTGGTCTGGCATTTGGCAACAGCGCCCAGGCGGAAACAATGACCACGAGTTTAGACTTTTCGGTTGCCGACCAGAGCATGTGGAAGGCCGGGAGCGCGGGAAGTATCCTCATCAACGATTTTTACGGACTGACCTGGAATACGGCGGTCAATATTGATGCCACTGCGGAACTGGAGCAAGACGTATACGTCGGGACACTCGATCTCGGCACCTATGGCGTTGGCACCGATATCACCTCAACAGGAAAGTTCGGTGTAGGGGTCCAGGGGGAAATCACTGGAGGGTACGTAAATATAGACGCTCCCATGACCCTGAGTATGACGGTTGATCACGACACCTACTACAATTACGGAGATCCCGTCACCATCGGCACCCAATGGTCACTGTTGGGCGGGGCCAAATTCACCACACAGAGCCCGACAGTAAATGCCTCGGTTGATCTGTATCACGAGATAACCCTCGATGTGGATGGGAAATTCTGTTTTGTTGATTGTGGCAGCAAGAACTTTGATTTGATCCCGGATGGGATCAGCGGCACGACTAACCTTGTCACCATCAACGCAGCCGACGCCAAATTCTCAGCCTCGTTACTCGGAATCGATATCTACGCCGCTGTTCCCAATATTGCAACCACCGGCGATTTTTCCTCTTTTACTACATCCGGAAGCGCTCCCCACAGCGCCAACATCAGTACGAGTTCCGGCGGTGATCTACTATTTAAAATCAATGGAGATATTGACAATATATTAACTACAATCACCGGCCTTCCACCTCTTAGTGTGGATTTGAGTGTGGGGGATTATTTTAGTTTAAAAGGGGACTTGCTGGATATCGATTTAAGCACGCAAATTACCCAGCTGCAGGGCTTTCAAGTGAGTCTCTTTCCTAAATACACCCTGGATTTCAGCGTACCGGTTTATTATCAGAGATTTTTGGGTGATGATGTCCAGTTAGCTTCCTCCATCACCGTAAACTTTGGTGCCGACCTTATCATTCAGGCACCATTCAAGTCAGTGGATGTCACCACATCCTATAGTCTTGATTATAATTTTTCCAACAAAACTGATTTGAATGTGTCCACATCGCTTGATTTGTTGGTCGGGTCTCTTGATGCCTATGTCGATTACATTGTGGGTAACTGGGCTGGTACTATAGGTCCAATGTATAGTGATTCCTTTTCCCTGGTAGACACAAACATTTCGATGTTCAATGACATGTGGCAGGTGAGAAACGCCCAGACCATTGCCGGTGAAGCCTTCACCATTGATGTGGCGAACCAATATGATTTTCTGAGCAAAGCCTATTATGACGACCTCCGCAGCGACATAACAGAACTGCCGGATGATTTTTTTGAGCCGCAGTCAAAACTTGCTGGGCTTGTTGATACATCATTAAATGAGGGCAGCGACGATAGGCTTTTCCAGTTTATCGATACGTTTATGACCACTGACGGCACCCTTGCCAAGGCGACATGGGGAGAACTCGCCCTCCTGTTGGGTGATTACGCAATCGATTTTTCCCAATTTTTCACCGGTGCCCCGACTGATGATTATGTCGGCATCGAATTCGCTCCGTATTTCAAGGACGAAGAGCTGGTCAGCCTTGGACTCGCCTTCGTTGAATTGGAAAAAGATCTTCCGGAACTACCCTGGCTTAATTATTACACAAAAACAAAATGGGAGGATCTCTATGATGTCTCTCTCTGGTTCAGCTTTCACGAAGGAAGAGAGGCGGATTTGTTTCTCTATGGTCAAGACATCGAGACGGAGAATTTCAAGTATTTGTTTTCAAGCTTTGACGCACGAACGGCAGACCCTGTTCCCGAACCTGCCACCATGCTCCTTTTCGGCACAGGCTTAGCAGGTCTTGCCGGAGCAAGAATGCGCCGAAAGAAGACACGAAACTGATTTAAGCCGGGTAGGGTGCGCAGGTTTTATCTGCGCACGCGGTGATGTTGTTATCGATAAGCCTATGGATATGACCGGGACCCCTTACGCTAAGGGATACTGGATTAATCTGACCTACACCTGTGGTATAGAAAACGGTAGTTTTGTCAATTCCATGGTCTATAACAACTCCACCCAGAAATGGCAGGAGTACGGGGATCGAGAGTGGATTTTTTACGATCTGGAACCGAACGGCGCATATGGATCTACCGGCGAGCGGAGCACCGACAATGAGCACCGGTTTTAAACTTTGGCTGGACGATCGTAATAATTACGCTCACAATCAAGGCGTTAACTCAGCCATTATTACAGGTCCCGGGCTCCCCAATGGTGGGGTGATCTTCGGCAGCAATTCTACGCAGACTAACTTTTATATGTATGGGGGTAACGGTGATTACATGTACCCGATTGCGGATGATACAGTTCTGAACGCTATTCCAGACCGGGTAGTGTACACCGTCAAGTTGTACGCCGAAACGGCTGATGCAGTTTCGGTAGGGAATGCTCCGCTGCGTACCTTTAGTCGAACAATCGCTAAGCGTCCCTATCTGAAGACTGAACTTTCTGCCGCACTCTTTCCCACCGCAATCGTCCCGGCTTCGCATGATGTTTCCACCATGAATATTCCAGGGTTGCAGACCGTCAGTTGGACTAACCCAACAGAGGTCACTGTGAATGGGGCGATGATTGGTTGGTGGGACGGGAGCAATGATAATTATGTGGATTCAGAACATCTACTGCCCTCAACGACTTCAGTACAAGTGGACACCTCGAGTTTTAGCGTCCCTCAAGTTAATAACGGTAACGGTAGGATACAGGAAAGCAAAAAGGGGACAGATTTATTTTTTGACTCCCCTCCGCCTGTGTGGTAATCTTTATTCATGCCTAGACGAGCCCGTATAGTCCTCCCGAACTGTCCTCACCATGTCATCCAGCGTGGTCAT
>VMSU01000180.1 GCA_013792005.1 Desulfobulbaceae bacterium | reverse complement strand
CATGAAAGTGGCGCCCAAAAGCGCATGCATGATTGAGATGGATAGCGAAGAGCTGATCACAGAGCTGAACTTCAAGCACGTGATTGTGGATGAGCGGCTGCAGGGGCAGGAGTTCAATATTCGCAAGATGTTCGACTTATTGCCGGCCACTATTGCCGATAAAAGGACCCTCCGGGTGGTCGAGATTCATGACTTGTTCAAGGCTGTTGATCACACCGAGACCATGGTGGGGTCGGCCCGGCTCTTTCATTCGTTGATGAATCCATCCCAATCCATTGAGCTGGTTTATGCCAAGCAGGACTCTTACTGCGAGTTGGAGAACAACACGCGTTTACAGGAGGCGATTCATGATTTCCTTGGCGAATTCGCCAAGAGTGAAGCGGATCTCTTTAAAATTCTTAATGTTCATACTCATCCCCTTATCGCCTATGGCGACTATCAAAAGGCAGTCCAGGCTATTGAGCGGATGCTTACGGCAACCGCCCGGCTGCCACAGCCCGAGACGAGCTACCTTGACTCGCTGTTTAAAAACATTTCCAGCTTCAATGGTTCGCCGGTCAGGAGTATCGTGGGAGGGGCGGCATATCGGACCTTCGATGGGGTCAAGGCTCGGCAGGAGATAGGCCGCTTTACTCCGTCGCTGCGCTTTCGGCCCAGTCGGATCAGTTTGGGTTCATTGTGGCCGGCTTTTCCGGGGGCGTTCTTTGGGGTTGCCTGGCTCTCTGGGTTGATGGACCCATTCCTTGCCAAGACCCTGTGTTTCAGTACGAGCTGGTTCAGTGTGGTGGGCTTTATTTATGGTTTGGTGTTGAAGCCGATGTTTGACTATGACACCGCCATTCTGCCCATCAGGCAGCGACTGGTTGATTCTAACCGTTTTGCCTCGGCTATAGAAAGTGTCGCCGCCATTGATGAACTGTTGAGCTTTGTCCGTTTTAGTCAGGCTATGCCCCATCCTACGGTATTGCCGGAAGTGACTAATGAGGTTAACCATTTCTTTGTGGCCAAGAACCTGCGCAACCCGATTATTGCCAAAGATGATACGGAGTACGTGGCTACTGATGTTAATCTGACAGGGGCCAGGTTGACCTTTGTCACTGGCCCTAACAGTGGCGGTAAGACGACTTACTGCAAAACCATTGTTCAAAATCAGATTCTGGCCCAGATCGGTGCGCCCGTGGTGGCCTCTGGCGCCATGATCAATATGGCTGACCGTATCACGTACCAGGCCCCGGCCTTTGACACCTTGTCCGATGACGAGGGCCGTTTTGGCACCGAGCTTAAGGTGACTCGGGATATCTTTTACAGCGTCACCCCCCAGAGTCTCACCATTCTCGATGAGATTGCCGAAGGCACAACGACTCAGGAGAAGGTGAGCTTTTCCGCCGATATTATGAACGGCTTTTTTGCTGTCGGCAATAACACCCTCCTTGTCACCCACAGCCATGAACTGGTTCGTGATTTTCAGGATCGGGGGAAAGGGCAGTATCTTCAGGTTGAGTTCAAAGACCAAAAGCCTACTCACAGGATTATCCCCGGCATCTCAATTGACAGTCACGCCTTGCGGGTTGCCGAAAAGATCGGGTTTTCGCCGAGAGACATTGAGAACCATCTGCGGCAAAAAGGCTACCTTGGCGATGGTGATACACTGTAGCATGGCACCCTATTCTTTCGGTATTATTATCCACAAAAAAAATCTTGCTTTACTTTGTCGGAATCCGCTTGCTATACTTTGTTCACGCCCGCCCAAATTGGTCCTGGGTGTTAATGTCAAGTGAAGAACCAGAGATTGTTGGAGGCTGGTTTTAGCTACTTTTTTGCTCCCGGTGAGCGCTAATTTTTTAACGATGCGGTAGGGAATTTCTGATGAGCTTGCGGAAAAAATTAATTTTCTTGGTGATTTTTTTAAGTTGTGGACTTCTTTCCATTGTGGCTTCATCTACGTGGCTTGTTTCGCGCGTTAAGATTGGAGGAGCGGCTTATAATGGTATTGAGATGAAATATGACACCATTGATCTCGTAGCCAGGACTCGGGTCAATCTGGTGATGCTGAACAGCCAGATCAAAACCCAGATAGTAGAGGGGGAGGAAGGTAGCAGCGAAATTGCCGGTAATGTGGAAAGAATCTCATCGTTGTTTGCTGAACTTGAGAACGTCGTGACCGGCAAGGGAGAGGGGCAGCATTGTCTTTCGTGTCATTCTCTTAAGGGGGCTGAGGAATTTACTACTCATGTTGCCGAGTTGGGAGCAGATTGGCAGCACATGGTTGAGCTTGCGACTGGCTCAATTGCCTCTGCCATGGTCGATGGTGATACTGAGAAGGCTCAGGAGATTTTTGAGGGAGAATATAATGATGCTTATCTTGGCGTGATGGAGAACTCGAAGGAGGTTGTCTCTCATATGCGAGAGGATCTCGATATGATGAGGGAGCAGAAAAAGGAAGAAGTCAGGACGTTTACGGTTTACTTTTTTGCAGCCGCCTTAGGTGTGTTGGTGATTATTCTGGCAGCCACTGGTCGGGCGGTTGAAACGATTATTAGCGAAGTAAAACGGGTTGTTGCCTCGCTGGAGTTGAATGCCCAGCAGATAATTGGTGAGACTCAAGTCACGTCTCATTCGTCTCAGGCCAATGCCGATATCTCTTCCAGTATGGCGGCGGCCCTGGAACAGACCAGTTCTTCGTTGGAGGAGATTACTGCCATGGTCAGACAAAATGATGATAATGCCAGTAATGCCAATATCGCCATGCGCCAGAATCAGGAGATTATCGTCCGTGCCGGTAGCGATGTCGAGGGTATGAAGCAGAATATGGGTAAGATTAAGAGTGACAGTGATAAGATATCCCAGATCATTACTGAAATAGAGGGTATCGCCTTCCAGACTAACCTGCTGGCCCTGAATGCGGCTGTCGAGGCGGCCAGGGCAGGAGAGGCCGGGGCCGGATTTGCGGTGGTGGCCGATGAGGTTCGGAATCTTGCTCAGCGGAGTTCGGATGCCGCCAGGAATATTCATCAGTTGATCGAGGTGGCTGTTAATAATGTCAGGGATGGCTTGGGAACGGTCGATAAGGTTGATGGGGCGATGAAGGTTATTGCCGAGAGTACCAAAAAGACAGCGATGTTGGTGGAGGAGATCAGTACGGCTTCACATCAACAGACCATCGGCGTCAGTCAGATTAATACCACCATCACCAGTATGGAGTCGGAAACCCAGGCCTTGGCTGCAGGATCCGAGGAGTTGGCTGCGGCCACCCAGTCGGTTCAGGAGCAGGCAAGAAGTCTCTATCTGCATATTAACGATTTGGTAAGTCTGGTGGCTGGCAAGAAAGCGGCAGAAGTCATGGACCGCGATCTGGTGTAGTCGTTGTCAAGGGGTACTCATCCCGCCCGGATTAATCGCGTTGCCAGCAGACTTGAAATCAGTACTGTCACACCGATCACAAAAAAAGACCATCCTAAGCCGATAAGATCAGAGCAGATCCCGGCCCCAACCGCACCGAGAAAGATACCGGCGCTCATGGCCGTATTGAAGGCGCCCATCATGGTTCCTTGGCCGTAACGCCGACCTTCTTCTGTTGCCAGCGCTCCGAGCACTGGCCAGATCATGGCTTCACCCACTCCCAGGATAATAAATAAGATAAGGATCGGCCAGAAACTCGTGGTCATTGGGACTAGGCAAATAGCCAGGCTGATGATTATGCAGCCAGTCTGTAGCATGGTTACTTTGTCACGTCGTTCCGACATCCGACCGAAAGGGGTCTGCAGGATGGCGTTAGCTAAGGTTCTGCCCGCGATGACTATGCCGGTTTGGGTGCCGCTGGAGTTGAACCATTGGCTCAGGAGTAGTGGGGTAAAGGCCATGGCTGGGACCATGACGATCATCGTCGTCATCCGCGCGAGGAGAATCCCTCTCGTGCGCCGGGTGGCGAACATTATTCCTAAGGATCTGATGGTACTCGGTCGAGGTATTTTCGGTTCCGTGATATCCTGGGTCGGGAGTTGAGAGATCACCAGCAGAAAGGCAACGATGCTTAAACCAGACATGGCGTAGAAGGCGGATGCCATCCCCCAGTGGTCGGTAAAAAATCCTCCAAGCAGCGGTCCGCCGCCAATTCCTGAAAAAATCGCGATATTCAGCATTCCCATATATCGGCCTTCCTGGCCGATAGGCGCCATGTCACTGACATAGGCCATGGCAACAGGAACGATCATTGCTGAACCCACCCCATGGAGGAGTCTGATGGCAAGGATGTTTGAGACAGAGTGTGCTAAGGGAAGGATCATGCCCACCAGGCAGTAAATCAGCAGTCCGCAGGCGAGGAAACCCTTGCGTCCCCATCGGTCGGAAAGGTTTCCGACTACGGGTTGTAGCAATCCCCGGGAGATTGAAAAGGCGGCGATGATCATTCCCAGGGCTAAACTGTTGGCGCCAAGGGTTGTGGCAAAGACCGGCAGGATGGGGACGATTATTCCGATACCGAGCAGGGCAATGAAGGTGGAGAGCAGGAGGATGGTAAGGAGTTGACGATTCATGAAGGAGTGTGTTTGGCAACGACTTTTTTGGCTTGCCACCTTGGGCTGGAAAAGTTTGTCTGACAGGGGGAAGCTGGCGAACCATTTTCATGGTGGCTGTGGCAATCTTGATAGAAACTAACCTTGATGGTTTCGCAAAAAGTCACGGGATGTCTAAGTAAAAGGGCCGATATACAAGGAGTAGTGTGCTTTTGCGAATGAGGCCACACATATGGTGTGCCGAATGAGCAAAAGTGCGCTGCAACGCAGTATGTCGGGCTTTTTACGACGCCATCAACCTTGTTGCTGCCTGTATATTTATTTGGGCGCTGATCTTTGTCTGCAGAGGTTGTCGAGTAGCGACGACATCATCTGGTTGGTATGGATGAGACGATCTGGGTGTTTCAGCAGCTCTTGGCTGGTCTGGACGTAGGGGGCGTCGGGGGTGAGCTCATTCCCGCAGTGGTCAATCAGTGCGGCAAGGCCCTCTGCGGTTGTTTCCAGATGAAACTGAAGCCCGATCACCCGTTGCTGGTAAATGAACCCTTGGTTCTGGCAGGCCACGCTCGTGGCGAGTCGTTGGGTCCCTGGTGGAAGGGTAAAGGTGTCGCCATGCCAGTGCATGACCAGTGCTCCGTCTGGAATGATGTCTTTCATGGACGAGTGGATTTCGGTTAAGGGAAACCATCCAATTTCGCGGTATCGATTGCGGGTAATTTTGGCTCCAAGTGTGTCGGCGATCAGTTGGGCGCCGAGGCAGACTCCAAGCACGATCTTTCCATCGTCGATGGCTTTCTTGATCAATAACTTTTCTGCTGAGAGCCAGGGAAATTGTTCTTCTTCGTAGATATTCATCGGCCCCCCCATGACCACCAGGAAATCGAAATCGTCAACAGAGGGTAGGTTTGCGTCGGCATACATCTGGCTGTACGTAATCGGCGCCTTGTTATTTTTAGCCCAGGTCTCGATGCTGCCCAGACCTTCAAAGACTACGTGTTGCAGAGCGTGAATTCGCATGGGTTCTTTACACTTTGGGGAGGTGGTTAAGGGTTACAGGGCGGGTCAGGTACGATTTCTTAGGCAAGTGTTGAGAGAATAACATGAGGGGGGCCTGACTTCAAGGGGATTCATGGTGTGCTTCGTTGCCGCCTTGTGTATGGTTGGTGAAACGTGTTACACATCTTTGATGGGGCTGGCCAGGAGTGTGTTTTCACTTCGACCGGCTTGACTGATCACGTCGTGCTTATTATAAAACTCAAAGATTATGAGGGGCACAGCGCGTCGCGGCACGGTGGTCCTTCTGTTGGTGGTGGGATAGTTACTTACTCAATGAGGGGTGGTATGAAACGGAATAACTATGGATTGGCTATCATAGTCCTGGTTGGGGCATTGATGGGGAGGCTGGGAACTTCTTGGGCGTCTGAACCTATTCGGCTCGGGGTCGCAGGCGCTCATAGCGGGGATCTGGCATCCTATGGTTTGCCGAGTCTGAACGCTGCTCGTCTGGTGGTTAAAGATATCAACGCCAAGGGTGGGGTGCTGGGGAGGCAGATCGAGATCCTGGCCGAGGACGATGTCTGCAAACCAGAGATTGCCACCAATACTGCGACCAAGTTGATTTCTGAAAAGGCCGACATTATTATTGGTCATATCTGTAGCGGGGCAACCAAGGCAGTTGTGGGAATATACAACGATGCTCGAACAATCGTTATTTCGCCGTCGGCCACTAACCCTGAGTTGACCCAGAGCGGCAATTATCCGAATTTTTTTAGAACAATTGCCTCCGATGATGCTCAGGCGACTCAAGAGGTCGATTTTGCTCTAAAGGTTCTGAAGTTGAAGAAGATTGCGGTAATCCATGACAAAGGTGATTATGGCAAGGGCTTGGCTGAGTTTGCCAAGGGCTTTGTTGAGAAATCGGGAGTTGCTGAGTTGGTTCTTTACGAGGGGGTGACCCCAGGGGCGGTGGATTATTCAGCGGTAGTTCAAAAGATTAAACGTTCTGGCGCCGATGGGGTTGTTTTTGGCGGGTACCATCCAGAGGCGTCGAAGATCGTAGCTCAAATGCGCAAGAAGGGGATGAAAACAGTATTTATCTCCGATGATGGAGTTAAGGACGACACCTTTATTAAAGTGGCGGGTCAATATGCTGAAGGGGTTTACGCTTCTGGGCCGAAGGATACATCGAAGAATCCATTGACTCAAGCCGCTGTTGAAGCCCACAAAAAGGAGTTTGGCAGTGAACCGGGGGCGTTTTTTTTGAATGCCTATGCGGCAACCTTGGCTGCCCTTCATGCAATTGATAAGGCAGGATCAACTGAGTTCGGACAGGTCGTTAAGGCGCTTCGCAGTGAGCCGGTTGATACTCCTTTGGGCATGATCCATTTTGATGAGCGTGGCGATGCTGTTGGAGTTGGTTTTTCCATGTATGTGGTCAAGGACGGAGTTTATCAGGAAGTGCAATAGGGAGGGGGATGATATCATTGGCTCGGCGCTCTGTGTTGATGGTGTTGGCTTATGTTCTCGGCCTATGCAGTTCTTTTTCCTGCGGAGTTATGATTCCTGTTTTTTGTCGTCGATGTCGTTGAAAGCTCGACGCACTTCTTCTAGTTTTTGTTGGTATCCCTCACCATCTCCAAAGTCGAAAAAGTAGTGATAGCGGCTGTGGGGGTGGCCCCCTCGCTTGGCGTGTTTGATCGGGCACCAGTATTGCTCGGTACGGGCGCCAATTTCCCGAAGGTAGCTTAATAAGCCGTTGAAATAACTGCAGTAGGCACAGTTGATCTTTTCTATCAGATTCAGGTAGGCCAGGCTATGATGGTCAAAGATGACGTGCTGGCTTCGTTTGACCTTGGGGATGCCGTACACTGGAAAGCAGATGTGCTGATACAGAGTGGCGACCATATCGAGCAGAAGGGTTGGAGGTAGGCATCCCCAGATCAACGGTATGGTCATGATGTTCAAAATTGATGCATCGATGAAGTAGTGGTGAATTTTCTTGGATAGTTTCTGGTGCCTCAGTCTGACCTTGTGTTCAAAACGAACCTTTCCTTGGTCAATTCTATAGTAGAACTCCTCTTGCTTGCGCAGTAATTCTTGTCGAAGCTCTTGTTCTAGTTCTTTTATTTTGTTGAGTAACTTCTCTAGATATTCGTCCATGAAATGAGTTTGCCTTGGGTGAGTTGAAAGGTGGCGCTTGGATGGCTGCTGGTTGTGGATGTGGTGAGATTGCCGTTATTATTTACTTGAGTCTATGGACCAAAGCTTTATTGAGGAGGAATGTCAAGGGATGATTGGCGGGGAATCGTCTTGAGTGGTTTGGCGTGGGTGCAGCGCAATTTGGTGGGGAGGTGATTTGTCCTTGTCTGCCCAAGTCATAACGTCTTGAAACTGCAGTTGCAAGATTTGTAAAGACTTGGCTGCAATAGTTTGGTATTATGCGTTTACAGGATTGGTGCGCTTGCGGATTTGCGCACGATCTTCGTACGTGTTTTCGGTTTGATTGTCCTCGGCAACGCTTCTTTTGGTCCTTCTCTGTCTCTTTTTATGGCCTTGGTTTAGGGATTGAGACAACTGATCCTTCCTTGCGCATCTTTATCAAATTTGTGATCAAGAAAAAATCGCGATTAACCCACCTGTACGATTCCAGTTTAAATCCTCATTGATTTTTCTTAAGATCAGCAGGACATACACATGTGCTGCTGATTTTAAGTCACAGTAATAATTTAACAAAAGGATAGTATGAATTTTAACGAATTTACGTTTCACCCCCACGTCATGAAAGGCATTCAAGCAGCTGGTTATCAAATTCCTACCCCTATTCAGATCCAGGCGATCCCTGCGGTGATTGAGGGTAAGGATGTTATGGGTCTGGCCCAAACTGGCACCGGTAAGACGGCAGCATTTGCTTTGCCGATTTTGCATCGTCTGGTGGAGGGTGAGCGCGGGGTTGTCCGTGCTTTGGTCATTGCTCCTACCCGCGAATTGGCGGAACAGATCCATGAGGCTTTCACTGTTTTAGGAGCGGAGACCGGCTTGCGGAGCGTTACGGTCTATGGTGGGGTGACAATTGGGCCACAGATAGCAAAGATCAAGAGGGGGGCTGAGATTGTTGTGGCTTGTCCCGGTCGGCTTCTCGACCACCTTACTCAGAAGACGATCTCTCTTTCCCGTCTTGAAGTCTTGGTTCTTGATGAAGCAGACCATATGTTTGACATGGGGTTTTTTCCGGACATTAGGCGGATCATGCAGCATCTGCCTCGTCAGCGTCAAACGTTGATGTTTTCCGCCACAATGCCTGATGAGATCCGTCGTATGGCCCTTGACGTGCTGAATAAGCCGATCACCGTTCAGGTTGGGAGCACCGCTCCAGCGGTTACTGTCAGTCACGCCCTTTACCCGGTTAAGCCGCACTTGAAGACAGCTCTGCTTGTTGAGTTGTTGCGCCATACCAGTACTGATTCTGTATTGGTCTTTACTCGGACCAAGCATCGTGCCAAAAGAATAGGTGAGCAGTTGGAGAAGAAGGGGTTCTCGGCTGCTTCAATCCAAGGGAATCTGTCACAGAATCGACGCCAGGAGGCCTTGAACGGTTTTCGGGACGGGACTTTTCAGATTTTGGTCGCGACCGATATTGCTGCCCGGGGAATTGATGTCAGTCAAGTCTCCCACGTCATAAATTACGATATTCCAAGCACCCCCGAGGCATATATCCATCGAATCGGCCGTACCGGCCGTGCAGCACGGAGTGGAGATGCCTTTACTTTGGTGAGTGATGAAGATGTCGATATGATCCGTGCTATTGAACGGGTTCTTGGAGCCCGCATTAAAAGTTGTGTTGTCGAAGGGTTTGATTATGACGCGCCGATGCCGAAAATTAATCAGGAGTTTGTTCGGCCACCGAGGCAGGCTCAGCCCAGACGTAAACCCGCCACACCAGGAAAGAGTGCTGCCTCGCGTAGTGATAGATTAGGAAGCCCATCGCAGCCAAAGACGGGCGATGCTCGACCGAGTCGCGGCCCTAGGCCTTCTGGACAGGGGCATGGCCATTCGCCTGGGGGGGCGAATATTCAGCCGAAACGCGCCGGTAGTGTTCGACGTGGCAGGGCGTAGATTAAGGTAGTTTATTGTAATTGAGATGGGTGGTTAATTAGAGGGGCTTAACTTTTTTGTTGAGCCCCTCTTTTGCTATCTGCCGAACCCGCACTCAGGAAAATTGCAGGGGGTGCAGCGTCGACAGAGCCCGCCGTGTCCCATTGCCGCGATAGTTTTGCGGGTAATCGACTCGCCGGTTAGGATGCGCGGGAGGATCAGGTCGAAGACGGTGATGCTTTCGAACATACCACAAGCGGGGAGTCCGAGAATGGGGATGGAGCCGATTGTCCCGGACAGGAACATGGCGCCAGGGAGGACCGGAGTTCCGTAGACGATATTGTTGGCCCCGGCTAAAGCGATTCCGGCACGGGTAACGTCATCGGGGTCCACTGACATCCCCCCTGAGGTGATGATGAGGTCGGCCCCGGCTTCAAGGCAGGTGTGGATTTCCCTGGCGATGATTTCGGCATTATCGGGTGCGAAACATACCATAATTACTTCTGAACCGAGGTTGGTTAGTTTGCTGCGCAGAATCGGCTCAAAGGCGTCTTTGATCCGGTTATGGAATACTTCGTTGCCGGTGATGACGAGCCCGGCTTTGGCGGGTCTGATGGGGAGGACCGAAACAAGGCCTTCAACGGATTCGGCAATGCCAGCGGCTTCTGTAACAAGCTCTCGCTCCCCGATCAGGGGGATTAGCCGGGTGGCGGCAACTTTTTCGCCTTTCTTTACTTGGGTGTTGCTATGCAGGGTGGCGCACATCACTTCTCCCAAGAGGTTGAACTGAAAAAGGGCCGCAGTTCGAATCTTGAGAAGGCCATCATGATTAGCAATCAGGTTGATTTTTCCTTCTTTTGGTTCACCATCAGTTGAAACCCCTTGTCCGGCAATCGCTGTCGCAAGAATTTCGGCAGCCTCGTTTTCGTGAATTTGATTTTCCTCCAGACTCAGAACGTATATATGGTCTTTGCCAAGCCGTTGTAAATGGGCTATGTCCTCTGGTCGGATGATGTGTCCTTTCTTGAAGGCTCTCCCTTTGAAGTTGCCTGGTCTGATTTCGGTGATGTCATGGGGGAGGACCATGCCGACGGCTTGGTTTACTGGGATAGTTTTCTGTCTCATCGTAGTGTGAAGTAAGCACCTTGTGCGCAGTTGCGGCAGAGGGTTTTTTCTGTCTGATTGATGTCGCGTCCGTCTTGGACCCATTCCTTGCAGTTTTCACATTGCACTCTTCTCTGCGGTCGTCCTGGCATGTCCCTTGTGGGAATGGTCACCACAACCTTTTGGACTTGAAACAGCTCATCCTCCTCCATCACCCGGTAGGCCTCAAGTTGTTGGGCATACTTGTCTGTGACATCGGGACGGTATTTTTTGGCGGCCTCCCTTGACTCCTCTCGCGCCAGTATCCGCACTGCCTGCCCTGATTCCAGGTTGACAAAAGTGGCGGCCATGATGCCGTTGTCGACCCATTTTAAGGATCGTTTGCCGAGTGAGCAGCCGGTGACGGTTTGGATGGCGTCGGTGGCGCAGCGGTCAATTTCAACCAGGACATAGAGTTTTTTTCTGTCAACGCCTTTGGGGTCGTTAATCCCGATGTGTTGTAGGCCGAGCATGGCCATGCGAACGCCAATGACCTGGCCTGCGCAGAGATGTCCGTGGATGGCGGTTGCTTTGTCAAGTAAAGTTTCAAAAGATTCCATGGTGGGTGGCTTGATGGTTTGAAGGGGAGGTGGCTGACGTCGTATTGTTATCCCTCGAAGCCAAAGGATACTCCATGGCGTATCTCTTTGGCAATGGCTAATTGCAGCTATCGTTGGTGGGCAGCTGTCAGGCGGGGGCAGGGCTGGAAAGGTAAGAAGTCACGGCATCGGTTGCCTGTCCTTTCTTGTTGGCAATGACGGTGATTCCATGTGAGCGAAGATACTCACGTGACGATTCGTCTATTCCTCCGCAGATCAGGGTGTTGACTTTTAGGGCGGCCAATCTGCGTACTTTTAAGACCGGCATTGGTTCTCGGATGGTTTCGGTATGCTGCTCGGTTACAGCATTATCGGCTGTGGTGATTACCATGAAATCCTGGGCGCAGTCGAATCGAGGTGAAACTCGTGTGCCGAAAAGAGCAATAGCTGTGGTGGTCATCGTTTTGCCTCCCGTGGGGGGTGATCGGTAGGGCGCATTTTTTTTCATTTGATGTCTATAGCTTTAGCGCTATTTTTTTCTGCAAAAATGATGCCGGTGCTGGTCTTTATGGTGGGTCGAGAGCCTCCTTTGAGATGCAGATAATTGTTGGATACGGTGGCAATCATGAGTTTTATTTTGCCGGGTTATTTTAAACTCAGGTTGTTACCTCCGAGGGTCCGTGAAATTCTGACATTAAAGAAGGGGTGCATAGTTAGGGACGAACAGAAAAATGGGAGAGGGAAGATTTTTTAAGAGGATTGCAAAAATGCAATCGTGCAATCCCCAGTGTTGCATGATTGCAATGGCGGTCAGTGGCTTTTTATTTTTTCCGGGGCAAAATCGATTCCGTAACGTTTCATTTTTCGCCAGAGGGTTGTTTTTTCGATACCGAGATATTCTGCTGTCACCATTCGGCAACCGTTGAATTTTTGCAAGGCATCCAGGATTACTGCGGCTTCGGCCTCTGGAAGTGGTGCGTGGGAGCGCTTTTTGGGCTCGCAGGAGATCTCGGTCATACATTCGGCGAATTCAGCAGGGAGGTGTTTTTTGCTGATTACACGATCATGACAGAGCACGAAACAGTATTCTATGATATTTTCTAACTCTCTGATATTGCCTGGATAATCATACTTCATGAGCATGGACATTACTTCCTGGTTCACCGATTCTATTTCCCGTTCCTTAATAGCATTAAACTTCGAGAGGAAGTGTTCGACAAGAAGGGGGATGTCTTCTTTACGCTCGTGAAGTGGTGGAATAACTATCTTAATTACGTTCAGCCTGAAAAAAAGATCGTCTCGAAAGTGGCCACATCCAACAAGGTCTGCAAGACATTTATTGGTGGCGGCCACCACTCGGACATCGGCTTTTTCGGTAACGGTTCCACCTAGAGGTTCGTACTCTTTTTCCTGGAGCACTCGGAGCAGTCTCAGTTGTAATGCAGGTGATATGTCCCCGATTTCATCAAGAAAAATTGTTCCTTTTTCTGCCAGGGCAAAACGGCCCTTCTTGTCTTTTTTTGCTTCGGTGAATGCTCCTTTTTTGTACCCAAAGAGTTCTGATTCCAGAAGACTGTCAGGTAGAGCTGCGCAATTTAAGGCGATGAATTTCCCTTTGCGATTGCTTAACGTGTGGATAGCTTGGGAGAAAAGCTCTTTTCCTGCACCGCTTGGGCCTTCGATGAGTACGGTACTGTTGCTGGTGGCGATGTCGGGTAGAGTGGATAGGATTTGACGTATCTTGTGGTTTTTGCTGATGATATCTTCAAATATGTATTGTTGGGTCAGTTCCTTGCGCAGGTTCTCAATGGTCGACATGTCCCGGAAGGTAGAAACTCCTCCAATGATGTTGCCTGCCTCGTCTCTGAGGACTGAGGTAGAGACACTGATAGGGATTTTGCAGTCTCTCGAGTTTAATATATTGATGCTGAGGTTAATGACCTCTTTGCCACTCTGGATAGATTGTTTGATGGCACAGGTTGATTGGCAGATATTGGCGCGGAAGACATCGAAGCATTTTTGGCCAATGGCCTCTTTCTGGCTGACACCGGTAATCTTCTCAGCGGACTTGTTGAAGAATGTTATATTAAGTTCCGGATCTACTGTGAAAACACCATCGGCGATTGAGTCGAGGATGGTGTCGCTTAGGGTGGTGAGAGGATACTTTGCACTCATGATATCTGTTCCTCCGATTGATTAGCCAGCGGGGAGATGATGTGGCATTCTTTTGTCGCGCTATTCATTATATCATGTGTCGGCGATTACACAAAGAAAAAGATTGATAGTTTTATTTGGGTAAGTTGTTGGGGTTTTTCTGAGTTTTGTGGCACCATATTTGCTCTGTGTAGCGGACAAAGGGAGAGAGGATAAGGGATCGTAAACATGAAAGTAAACACACAAACCAAGGAGGTGTGCCATGAACACGACAGAGACAACAAGAGGAATGAGTGCAGAGAAAAAGACCGCATTGTGTATCGTGATGTCCATGTTCTATTTTGCTATGCTGGCGTATCCGTTCGGCGTTGCGATGGAAGGGTACGTTTGGCAGAAGGCTTTGATCGCCGGGGTGATCTTCTTCGCCATTTCCATTCCCGCATGGATTGTTAACTTGAAACGTGAATTCTATGATGCAACGGCAGCCGAAGAAACAGTTGAGATGATGCTGGAGAAAGAACTCGATTTGTCTACCCCGGGGAGTGCTAGTCAAGTGAGCAGGATTGGAGAACTGGCTCGTTTACAGAAATGGTTGTCTCTCGAGGATATCGCTCAGATTCTTTTCTGCCAGGGCGGTGAATGCGGTAGCAGATTCGGGCAGATTGCCATCAAGAGAAATTATCTCACACCTCAGCAGGTCGATTTACTCTTATCCATGCAGAAAGCTACGGGTTGATAGATAGAGTACGAGACGGAGATCAAATGTTAATACTAAACTAAGGTTGAATATTAGGGCAGGCGACAAAATGTTCACCTGCCCTAATTAATTTAAGGAGACGAGATGATAAAGAATAGTATATCAAGGGGAGTTTTGGGCATTGTGTTTTTTGTCTTTGTCTTCTGGGGAGCGATTGCTGCCAGCGCTATCGAAAATAGTGATTGTATGGATTGCCACGGAGATTCGTCACTCACCCGCAAGGACTCTCAAGGGGGGAATAATAGCCTGTTTGTTGAGCTGAAAGTGTTTCAGCGGTCAGTGCATAATATCAATGGCATCCAGTGTGTGGATTGTCATGCCGATATTTTGTCACTTGATATGGATAAAGAGCTTCCTCACAGTATTACGCTGGCCCCGGTCAATTGTGGAGGATGTCATGAGGCCGAGACTGCAGGGTATCAACAGGGAGTTCATCATCAGGCCAGTAGCAAAGGGGTCACCATTCAGTGCTATGCCTGTCATGGGTATCATGATGTGGTCAGCACCGAAAATCAGCCTGTTCGCGAACGTGAGAATAAGTCCTGCCTGAAGTGTCATGAACCCAGCAAGTTTCATAATTGGCTGCCGCAGAAGGAGACACATTTCACCTATGTTCAGTGTACGGTGTGTCACGCGCCAGACACCGCGCATCAGATTCATTTACGTTTTTATGATTTAGCAAAGAAGGAATTTCTTTCGTCAGATAGGGTGTTCTCAGCTCTGGGTACCGATGCAGAGGGATTCTTGTCGATGTTTAATAAGAGCGGGTCTGTTGACGGATTAAGTCTTGAGGACTTTGATAATATGGTATTTGCTTTGAATCGGAGAGGCGTGCATGCCACATTCCATGCGGAATTGCTTTCCGAGCGTGAGCCGCTTATTCATCAGGTGACAAAGGTTTCGGCGAGACGGACATGTGAGGAGTGCCATTCGCCAAATTCTAAATTTTTTGATTCTGTAGCCCTGGTGTTCGTTGGCAAGGATGGTTCCACTCATAAGGAAAAAGTCGACCGTAAGGTGCTTGAATCGTATAATCTCAATAATTTCTATATGCCGGGTGGATCAAGAGTGAGGACGCTTGATAAAATCGGACTTCTCGCCATCCTTGGCGCGGGATGTGGGATTATGCTCCATCTTTTGGGTAGGGTTGTAACCGCCCCTATGCGGAGGAGACGGGCTCACGAATCTGGAGAGCGCCACTAAAAGAAGAGAAGGTCAACTTTTTTATCCAAAAGAGGTTCTGTTCCCAAGTGGGCAGTTGCCATAATCAATGAAAAGAGGCGAGTATGGAATATCAAACAACGATTGACAGCTATAAGGATTCTGAGGTGGTAAACCCCGAGCGTAAGATGAGAAGGAAAGTTGAGGAGGAACCTACCAAAATGATGTATGTGCATCATGCGCCAATTAGGGTCTGGCATTGGGTGAATGCCGCAGCCTTTATCTTTTTGCTGATAACCGGCGTACAGATTCGTTTTGCGGCCCAAATTGATTGGTTTTCTCTGGAGGAGGCTGTTCACCTTCATAACTATGTTGGTTTCATGGTTATTTCAAATTATTTTCTGTGGCTTTTTTACTGCCTCGGGTCTGGGCAAATCCGGTTGTATATCCCTAGCCCTAAAGGTATGGTGGGGAAAATTAAAGAGCAGATCGTTTATTATTCCTACGGCATATTCCGGGGCGATCATAATCCCCACAAGATTACACCGGAAAACAAGTTTAATTTGATGCAACAGAAGACATATGCCATAATCATGTTTGTTCTGCTGCCACTTCAAATTGTAACAGGGCTTTTTTTGTGGGAGATCAAGCGGTTTGAAAATTATATCGAGTTCATGGGTGGGATTAGGATAATTAATCTAGTCCATGTTGTGCTGTTCTTTTTCTTTGCTGCATTTATTGTGGGGCACATCTATTTGGCAACGCTGGGGCATACCCCGCTTGCTCATATAAAAGCGATGTTTACTGGATACGAGGAAGAATGATTGGATGGTTTTGGCCGGCGGACAGGAAGACGTCGTTTGATCTGGAAGTTATGGATTATGTTGTGGCACAGAGTTTGTCTTGTGGTTCCTCATGAAAAAGGCTTTAGTCACCGGTGGTGGCGGATTTGTCGGACTTGCTATTGTCAAGCGCCTTTTATCTGAACAGGTTCAAGTGATTGTGGTCGGCAGGCAGCGCTACCCCGAGGTCGAACGTCTCGGGGTAGAGTGTCGGAGGGGGGATATCCGTGATGGACAGTTTGTCGATCTTGCGGCACGGGGATGTGATGCTGTCTTCCATGTAGCGGCCAAGGCCGGGATATGGGGCTCGCGGCAGGAATATTTCTCGATCAACCTTACAGGCACTCAACAGGTAATTCGTGCTTGTCTGAGCAATGATATCGGTATGTTGGTTTACACCAGCACACCCAGTGTGGTTTTTGCTCGCCATGATTTGGCTGGGGTTGATGAGTCAGTTCCTTACGCCAGGAATTTTCTATGCCATTACGCACATAGTAAGGCCCTGGCCGAGGACTTGGTATTGAAGGCCAATGGCTCGTCTTTGAGGACGGTGGCCTTGCGCCCCCATCTGGTATGGGGGCCGGGTGACACCAATCTCATTCCTCGCCTGGTTGATCGGGGTCGACGCGGTTTGCTAAAGCAGGTTGGCGACGGCAAGAACCTGGTTGATATCGCCTATATTGACAATGTGGTCGACGCCCATCTGCTGGCTGCGGCCAACCTCGTTGACAGTGCTACAGCAGCGGGTAAGGCCTACTTTATCTCTCAGGGTGGTCCGGTTTATCTCTGGGGGTGGATTAACGGCCTGTTTGCCGAACTGGGTATTCCACCAGTAACCAGGCAGGTCTCCTTTGCCAAGGCCTATGCCGCCGGAGTAGTGATGGAGGCAGCCTATCGACTCCTGCGTTTGCCCGGCGAGCCATTGATGACCCGTTTCCTGGCACTGCAACTTGCTAAGTCCCATTGGTTTTCTACTGCCGCCGCCCGTCGTGATCTGGGGTATGAGGCCAGAGTGTCTACTCCAGAGGGGATGAAACGACTGGTTGCTTCGCTTTCAGAGTGATTGTGCTGCTGCCAGGGCTTTTTTAAGGGCTGCGATGTGGACCTCGCCGGCGTAGTGCAGGGCACTGTGCCCTGAGATTGGATCAAAGGCGCTGGGGTCTGCGATACAAAGATATTGTACTTCTCTCGCTAAGGTGGGCAACGCCTCTTCCGGGGGCATGCCGATGACCTTGTCTGTTACTTCCCAGGTGGCGCCGCAGGAAGCTCCCCTTTTCACTGTAAGGCCTGCAATTCGGCCGTCTTCTCTCATGGTTATTTCAAATTCCGGTACCCCGAATTGTTCCCCATAAGCCCCTAGTTTGTCGGTTTTGCCTAGTCCGCAGCAGGTGAAAGGGGTGATGGCGTTGTCTAATTTGCATCCCGAAGCGATCATGGCAATACCTTTAGCTTGGCACACATCTGCCAGATAGTGGTCTAGATCGGGGTGCTTGATGAAGCAGAGGACGAGGTCTGCGTCGAAGTCGCTGCTGATGTATCGTTCCGGGTCATCAATAAAGCCGGACAGTGGCTCGGTGATGTTAAAGGTGGCTGTGATCTCGATGTCGTGGCCGTACCGTAGGATACCTTCGATCTTCTTTTTTCCGGAGCCTCGGTACTCAAAAATTACGATGCGGGTCGGTCGGGTATTGTTCATCGGTAATCCTCGTTGCAGGAAGTGATTGTGTTCTGGTCAGATATAGCATATTTCCATTTCATGCCAAGTCTGTTCTCGAGCGTGGAGTTAACAGGGGGATCATTTTTCTTGATGATTGACCTGGAAAATGGCCAAGAAGGATCAGTGATTGCGGTTAGAATGAAAATGAGTAAAAATACGGACTTATTTTTGTCCAGGAGGAGTAACTCAGGTGGGCGATAACGGTATCCTTGCGATGGTAGTGTGTTGAAAGATAGAATCGGAGGGTGTGTTTATCCAATGTTAACGCAAAGAGGATTTGGGTTTCACGTATGGAAAATTTTGTCGCCATCATTACCTACCTGTTGATTGGGATGGTTTTTAGGCATCTGCCGGATTTTCCGGCAGAGACAGGGAAAGTCTTGAATTCGTTCGTTATTTATGTGTCGTTACCCGCGTTGGTATTGTTAAAGATACCCGATCTGGATTTCTCGCAGAATGTGATGGTGCCTGCTGTGATGCCGTGGGTGATGTTGATCTGTTCGGTTTCGTTCATTCTGGTATTGGCCCGGGTGCTTACATGGGAGCGACCGACAACCGGGTGTCTGCTCCTCATGGTTCCGCTTGGCAACACCTCATTTCTTGGTATCCCGATGGTTAAGGCATTCTGGGGAGAGCAGGCGATCCCCTATGCGGTGCTTTATGATCAATTGGGTTCCTTCCTGGCCCTGGCTACCTATGGCTCGGTGGTCTTGGCCCTGTTTGGCAGCGAACGTTGCCGACCGACCTGGGGTGGAGTGGTGAAGAGGATTTTGTCCTTTCCGCCGTTTCTGGCCTTGACTTTGGCCTTGCTGTTGAGGTCTGTTGCTTACCCAGCGATGGTGAGCGCTGTGTTGTCGGCTATGGCTGCCACCTTGGTTCCGGTGGTGATGGTGGCAGTTGGCTTTCAGCTTACCCTCCGCTTGAATCGGGCGATGATCTCTCAACTGAGCATCGGTTTGACGCTGAAATTGATCGTTGCCCCCCTTGTTGCTTTTCTGCTCTGCACAGCGGTAGGACTTAAAGGTGAAGCAGTGCAGGTGGCAGTTTTTGAGGCCGGTATGCCGCCGATGGTCTCTGCCGGGGCCTTGGCCATTATGGCGAATCTGTCGCCAGTCCTTACGGCGGCTCTTGTTGGAATCGGTATTGTTGCAAGTTTCATAACTTTGCCGATACTGCATGCCTTGTTGTCATAGCGGGCATAACATGATAACCGGATAACGTGT
>VMSU01000179.1 GCA_013792005.1 Desulfobulbaceae bacterium | reverse complement strand
GCCACATCTGCGTTGTTATCGGCCTGCTCATGTGCGAAAAGCACACATCGCAGGCCGATGCCTAGCATCTGCGGCACTGCTGAACAGTTACGGTTCTGGGCTTCGGCACCTTTCTGGGTCAGAAGGTGGATAGTTACTAAAATTATTGTATTAAAGTAAGTCGTTAGCTTGGTCAAGGGTGGGCTTCACTATGGGTTGTCTGCGGAAATGGATAAGTACGAATTTTGAATTTAATACTAAACTAAATTCGTCTACCTGCAAAGGATATGTTTTGATGTTGCGAGCAGGAAACTAAGCCAGTGAGCCAGTTTTATTGGATTTTAGCCTTCGCAGGGAAGACGTTGGGTGAGGATAAGGCTTATTTGTCAATGGGGTACCTCTCTGCTTCGGTATTTTGTGCAGAAACCTCGTGGTAACCAGACAACTCTAACCCAACCGTCACTCTGTCTGACTTTTGTCCAGGTAATAATTATAATCTCCCTCATAGATGCGAAGTTCTCCATGATCAATGGCAAAGACCCGGTTGACCAGGGAGCGCAGGAAATGTCGGTCATGGCTGACTAGGACCACGGTGCCGGTGAAGTTGTTGAGGGCGGTGAGCAGTACTTCGCGGGATTGGATATCCAAATGGTTGGTTGGTTCGTCGAGCACTAGGAAATTCAGTGGTCTGGCAAGTAGGGTGGCCAGGACCAAGCGGCTTTTTTCGCCGCCTGAGAGCATCTCGACCCGTTTGTCAACGCTATCGCCCTGAAAGAGGAAGGCGGCGCAGAGGTTGCGGATACCACCAATAGTGGCGTTGGGCATGGTGTCTTGGACAGTGGCGAAGACCGTCTTGTCCGGATCGAGCACCTCCATTGAGTGCTGGCTGAAATAACCGGGGAAGACATTGGCGCCTAAGGTGACGAAACCGGTGGTGGGCTTGGTCTGTTTGGTCAGTACCTTGAGAAATGTCGATTTGCCGGCGCCATTGACTCCGACCACGGCGATCTTCTCTCCGCGGCGGATGACGCCGGTGATGCCGCCGAAGACCGACTTCTCGCTGCCATTCTCCATCGGCCAGACCTTGGCGAGATCGGTGATCCTGGCCACGTCATCGCCACTGCGCGGCGGATCGGCGAACTCGAAGCTGATGCTGCGTTGTTCCGGCGGCAGTTCGATCCGCTCGATCTTCTCCAGTTTCTTGACCCTGGACTGGACTTGAGAGGCGTGGGAGGCCCGGGCCGCGAAGCGGGCGATGAACTCCTCCTCTTTTGACAGCATCTCCTGTTGACGCTTGAAGCTCGCTTGCAGTTGCTCTCGGCGAATCTCTCGTTCGCGCAGGTAGAAATCGTAATTGCCGCTGTAGGTAGTTACCGAGCCATTGGCCACCTCGATAATAGTGGAGACGATGCGGTTCATGAAGTCGCGATCGTGGCAGGTCATCAGCAGGGAGCCTTTGAACTCGTTGGCCAGCCAGTTTTCAAGCCAGACGATGGATTCTACATCCAAGTGGTTGGTGGGTTCGTCTAAGAGGAGGACGTCAGGGTTGATGGTGAGGATCCGGGCCAGGGCGATACGCATCTTCCAGCCGCCGCTGAAACTCTCAACCGGGCGATTATAGTCATCAGGTCCGATACCGAGTCCGGTCAATACCGCCTGAGCCCGGCTTTCCAGATCATATCCTCCCCGAAGTTCAAACTCCTCGGTGGCGTTGCCGTAGCGTTCAAGTAGCGTTGCCATCTCATCATCGCTCATGGGTTCAGCCATTGCCGCTTCCATCTCGCGCATGGTCTCACCCAGCCGCATGGTTTCATTTGATCCGGCCATGACCTCAGCCAACGCCGAGCGGCCAGCCCTCTCGCCCACGTCCTGGGAGAAATATCCGATCACCGTTTTTTTAGAGCAGCTGATGGTCCCTTTGTCTGGGGTTTCCTCGCCGGTGATCAGACGGAAGATCGAGGTTTTGCCAGCGCCATTGGCGCCAACGAGACCGATTCTTGAGCCGGGGAGGATCTGGCAGCTGATATTTTGAAACAGGATCTGGGTGCCGTGTTGTTTGCTGATGTTGGTAAGATGGATCATGCAGGTATCCTTGGTATAAGCCGAAGGGAGTAAGAAATCGTGCTCTCCGGGGAGTCGTAAGGGATGTGACGACGCGTTACCGATGTTGGTGAGTGAGCGAAAGAATGCGTGATGAAAATAAGCGCTTTCAATAGCACGATAGCGACGAGGCTGCAAGGCTTTCGTTTATTGCCGCAGGGGGGATCGAGACTCGTCAGTTGCTTTGGTCAACGGGAAAGGAGGAGGTGAGCCGATCCTGGCATCAAGGTGTCGAGCTTGATTGTTACTCGATGATAGGTCATAATCCCAGTTAACCGTAAACCGGCAACTGATCACCGTCAACCTGGATAGGCGCTGTTTTCTTACAATGAGAGGAGGGATGTATGAAATATGTCGGAGCACATGTCAGCATTGCTGGAGGAGTGGAGAATGCACCATTGCATGCCGAGTTGATCGGTGCCAAGGCTTTTGCCATGTTTACTAAAAACCAACGGCAGTGGCAGGCAAAACCCCTGGAAGATAAAAACATCCGCGCTTTCCGGGAAAACCTTGAACGGATCGGCATTCAACGACACCATGTTCTCCCTCATGATGGCTACCTGATCAATCTCGGCAACTCTGACCCAGATAAACGCCAAAGATCGGTCAATGCCTTTATTGATGAGGCCCAAAGAGTGGAGCAGCTTGGTCTTAAGCTGCTTAATTTTCATCCGGGAAGTCATCTGAACGAGATTTCTGAGGAGCAGTGTATGGATCTCATTGCCGAAGGTATTCAGCAGGCTATAGCCCAGACACAGGAGGTCGTTTTTGTCCTCGAATCCACTGCAGGCCAAGGGTCGAATATCGGGTACACCTTTGAACAGCTTGCTATGATCATTGAGCGGGTTGGGTTGAGGGAGAGGATGGGTGTTTGTCTCGATACCTGTCATCTCTATGCGGCTGGCTACGACATTAAAGAGAAGTACCATGCGGTAGTTACCAATTTTGACCAGGCGCTGGGCTTTGATCTTCTGAAGGGGGTGCACTTAAACGACAGTAAATCGGCCTTGGGGCAGAAACTTGATCGACACCACTCCCTTGGCGATGGGCAGCTGGGCTGGGAGGTATTCGCTCGGATTATGCAGGATCTCCGCTTTGATCATATCCCCCTTATTTTGGAGACCATCGATAGCGACCGGTGGCCGGAAGAGATCTCCCGTCTCTATGGCTTTAGTAATGAGGCGCGGGTCGCTCTTTAACTTCAGAATTACTTTTGATGGCGTCGCAAAAAGTCCGATCTACTGCGTCCCCGTCCAACACCAGCGGGGATTGAACTGAATTGCGTGGCGGTTTTGCTCGTTCGGCATACCATATGTATGGCCTCACTCACAAAACACACCCCGCGCCTCGGAGTCTCTCTTCGATCGCTTACCTGTATGTCGCACCTTTTGCTTAGCCATCCCCGGACTTTTTACGAGATTGTCACTTTTGAACATGATATCTGTTACAGATCTGCTGAATAGAATTAGTTGGGACTCCGATTTTGGCAGGGGCATTTCGATCTTGGGTATTATGATCGCGTAAAAGACTGAATCATTTTGGTCTGCTTTACAGCAGGTTGTTTTGACCAGCGGCGATCATTTCAGCCTCCAGCTTCTCGACCCGGGGGGTGGCAAGGTGATACCCTTTGAGTGAGGCTGGACACCTCTGTGTGGGAGGTTTTTTTGTGCTTGACAGGTGAGCGGCACCAGGAGTAAACAATGTGCCGTAGTGATTGTGAATGATTGTTCATTCATTTTGTGCAATTCACAGTGAGTAAAAAAAGAAAAAGGAGAGTAAAACAATGATCAAGCAAATTAGAACAATGGCTATTGCTGCAAGCTGCCTCGTGCTGATGGCGGCGGGACCTGCCCTCGCGAGTTCAAAGGCTGCCAAACCATCGCCTGATGCGATACTGACCATGTTGAAGGATGGTAATGCCCGCTTCATGTCGGGTAAGGCCGAGAACCCAAATAGTGACAAGGCCCGGATGGCCTTGGCCGGTAAGGAGAATCAGGGTGACTACGCGTACGCTACGGTGATCTCCTGTTCTGATTCCCGAGTACCCGTCGAGCGTATCTTTGATGCCGGGATCATGGATATTTTTGTTATTCGTGTGGCCGGTAACGTGGTTGATACCGATGAGGCAGGTTCCATCGAATACGGCTTGGCTCATGTCAACACCCCCGTTCTGGTTGTCCTTGGACATACCCAATGTGGTGCTGTCACTGCCGTGACCAGCGCGGTTCAGGGACATGGTCATGCCTTGGAGCGGAATATTCCGCCCTTGGTGGATAATATCCAGCCAGCGGTTGAGCGGGCTATTGCTGCCCATCCCGAGGCCAAGGACAAGGCCGTAGTCCCTTACGGTATTGAGGAGAATGTCTATCAGGGTATTGAGGATCTTTTTATGAAGAGCCCCGCCTCTCGCGACTTGGTTAAGAGCGGGAAGGTGAAAGTGGTAGGCGCGATCTATGACGTGGCTACCGGTGAGGTTAAATGGTTGGCCGATGCCAAGACCGACGAGATCATGAAGAGCGTCGAGGCCAATCCGGCTCGGGCTATGGAGGCTATGGCTGGAGGCGAAGCGAAGCACTAAGGAGATGCTCCGGTTTAGGGTCACAAAAAAAGGCAGGTGCTTTGGCGCACTGCTTTTTTTTTGACGAATGGTAACTGCTTAGGTTTTCGGTTTGTGTTTGTCAGGTAACGGTTAGTGATTGTTGCCAACGACTGGTATTCGTACGGTTGTTAACCGTAAACCGGTAACTGATCACCGTCAACTTGGGTAGTTACCGGTTTACCAACTTTTAATAAACTCTTCCTTAACCAGCTGCCAGCAGGCTGGCAGGTCCGGCAGGTTCTGCATTCTGGCGGCCAGGCGGTGGCCAAAGCGCAGGTTTTTAGTGAAGTACCAGGTGAACTCCTTGATCCTCCCCAAGGTTTGATTGGCAGGGAAAAAATCGGTCATCATCGTCCAGGCCTTCTGGTAGGTGGCGAAGAGGAATTCGGCGGTGATCTCCTGGTCTAATCCGCTGGTAATTTCGGCAAAGAGCCACGGTTTCTGCGCTGCCGCTCGTCCAATCATCACTCCATCACAGCCTGTCTGATCGAACATGGTCAGACAATCCTCCCGAGTGACGACATCGCCGTTGCCGATGACCGGCAGTCGGGTCATGTCCTTCAAGTGACCGATATACTCCCAGCGTGCTCGTCGCTTTAGCTTTTCGGTGGTGAGCCGAGGATGGAGAGTGATGGCGTCAACTCCAGTTGCTTCTAAGATATCAACTAAGTCATGTAAAAAAATAAGATCGGGCTTCACCCCCAGTCTGATCTTGACTGTCAGCGGACAGGAAACGACGGGACGTAAGGTGGAGAGGATATCCGTAACTAAAGGGAGATCAGAGAGGAGAAATCCACCAGCCTTGCGTCGACCGGAGATGTTTGGCGCCGGGCAGGCCAAGTTGAGGTCGATAATCTCGGCTCCGATCTGGCAAAGATGGCTGGCGCCGAGCGCCGCTTCTTCAGGAGAGGGGGCAACGATCTGGTAGGCCATGGGCTGCTCGCAGGTCTCCCGTGCCAGCCAGAAGGAGTGTTTTTTGATATCGTCTGGGATATGTTTGGCGCTCAGCATTTCGCTGAAGAAGAGGCCGGGCCGGGCAAAGGAGGCCACAAGCTGCCTGAGTGGAGAGTGAGAGACCCCGGCCATGGGGGCGAGGATCAGGGGGGGATCGATAGTGATGTTGCCAATGGCAAATGGTTTCAGAGGGAACACGGCCGTATGGGGGTTGAGGTGGACGGGGAGAGCGCATTATTACGATGCTAAAGTGAGTGGTTGTAAGTTTAAAGTATGAAGTGCGGTTGCGCAATGTTCATCACAGGCGAAGGCGAATTTTTGCTGAGGGCGGTTTTTAGTGAACCATTCAGGATAGTAAGGTTCTACGGACTGGGACAGATTGGTAGCTCTGGCTGATACCCTGTGAACAGATTTTGACTCACCTCTCAATTTATGGTAGGACAGTACGCCTTTCGCGAGCAGAGAGGTTCGGTGTTGTTAGATAGATTGAGATCATGGTCTCGGTCGTAAGCAATTATACGAGGATGTATTATGTCAGAGATCCTGATGTGGAGGCGAGGAAACGAATGGATAGCGAAAGTAAGTTGATTCCCATTTTACGAGAAGGGGTTGAAATAGTTAAAGTTATTTTTTTTAAGGACCTGCGCGACCATCTTCGGGTCAGTCAGGCTGGATGGGACCATGATTTTTCCTCTAAGGTGACGGCCGCAGTAGTGGGCGATGTGTTCGGGGGGGATCACCAGGAGGGGGCTTTAGCCGATTTTGTTGCAGCTCATCGTCAAGTTGTCGATGAGGTTCGAGCCAAAGTCGGTTGTGAACTTCCGGCCCTGCGCATCCTTCTGACCGATGCTCTGCGAACCATGGTTCTGTGTGATTATCAGGAAGATGGACGCGATACATCGTTAGTTCTGGAGCGGGCCAGGGAGTGGGGGATTCTGCTTAGCGAGCGGGAGTTACCTCTGCCCAATAGCTTTATTGATCTGGTTCGGCGATTGGGGACGGCCAAAGGGATCTTGCAGGCAGTGCAGCCAATCTGAGGGAGCCAGGAGGTGCGCTTCGTGTTGTGGTTCCTTGGTGAAAATCAACAGAGTAATAGCGACTTAGGGTTGGGTTTACGCTTTGCTCATCCATTGTTACGACGGGATCGTCAGTGTTGTGCTATGATACTAAAATTTTGGTTCAGCAGCAGGCAATAACTCTGGCTGGTGCAGCGTCGGTTCCTGTTATCAGCAAGGGAAGACAGAGGAGTTGACTGTGACCGCCGGGGATGAGGTCAAGGCGAGTGAGATTTTCGATGATGAGAATGTCCTTGTTCAGCAGTTGTCGGTGATTGGGGAGGTTGGTTGCGTCCGGGCCATCGATTGAGGGAGTGTCTAAACCGATTCCTTTGATCGATTGGGTGGCAAGCCAGGTCACGGCTTGGGCTGATAGCACCGGGAAGTCTATGAAATATCTTTTATCTTTCCAGTAGCGATCCCAGCCAGTCACTTTATCGGCCAGGCGCTGGTAATCGACTGTCGGCAAGTCCGGGGCGACATCACCCTCTCGCACTTAGCCCCGCTTGGTTCATCTCTGAATACGGACTTCCTGCTGATCCTCACCGGCTGG
>VMSU01000178.1 GCA_013792005.1 Desulfobulbaceae bacterium | reverse complement strand
GGGGATATGGGCCGGTTTCACGAATTTGCAGTAGATTTATGTCTAAGTCCGACAGGCCCCTAGGATAACTACAAGATTACCGGGATGATTTTGGTGTAGCGCTCCGTTCACTGGGCGGATCCGGATGGTGGTGATGGCAACAGGTATTTTATGGGCATTTGCGGTATCTCTTTGAACTCACTTGAGATATGGTGTAAGAGTTTTTATTTTGGATAATTTATCAGTCGAAATGGCGGCATGAATACAATTCTGGGCATAGACATATCACCGCTATCGGTGAACGTGGTTGTTGTCGGGCAACGCTTCAACCGGCGTTGGATCGAGGGGTGCCGATCAATCCCTCATACCGGCGGGAATACTATTGCTGCAGCTCTGGCGGAGGCGGTGTCTAGTGTTGAGGGCTCCGATTTGTCCGCGATTAGCGCTTTGTCGGCGCGTGATATCTCCTTTCACTCACTCACCATGCCCTTTAGCAGCATCGCCAAGATCCGGCAGGTGATTGCTTACGAGCTTGAGCCGAGACTGCTTGTTCCGCTCGATGAAGTTCAGTTTGACCTGTGCTCGGTCAGTCGAGATTCAGATCAATCAACGATTATGGCGGTTGTTGCGTCCCGCAATGTACTTGATTATTTTCTGGGCAGACTGCAGGATACTGGCCTTGACCTCCTTGTCGTTGATGTTCGTAATCATGCCCTGGCATTGCAGATTATCCCCTGCTGTCGAGGACACGAGACCATTGTACTGCTGGATATTGAAGAGAGCGTTCTTACCATCTGTCATCAGGGAGTGGTGTTGCTGCATCGTCCTTTGCCGCAGAGAGGACCTGCCGCTGTCTGCGATCTGGCCTTACTGCGTGGGGTAGTGACTACTCTCCATGCCTGTGGAGTTGAAAATGGGCTTGATCTTCGCCCGACACGGGTTTTTCTGACTGGGGTAGTGGGTGATGAGGGGCAATTGGTTGAGACCATCGCCGATCAGTTCTCTGCTGAGGTTGTCGTCCTTGATCTGGCAGCTGAGTTGAGTGTCGGTTGTCGCCCTGAGGCCGAGAGCCAATGGCGTCCGCAGGTCATGAATACCGCGCTGGCTCTGGCCCTGCGTGGAGTCAAGGGGCAGAATGGCTTTAATTTCTTAAGTGGCGACTATCTGCCTGCGAGGTCCACTCTTCCCTATGCCAAGGAGCTTCGCAAGGGTATCGTGTGGGTGAGCCTGATCATTGCGCTTCTGGTGCTGCAACAGGGATTGACGTATCGGGATTTGACCCGGCGCTATCATGATCTTGATCTGCAGACGAGACAGATCTTTCAGCGGGTCTTTCCCTCATCGCCGCTTAAAGTTGACCCGCTGTTACAGATGCAGGCCAAGATGAAAGAGGTGCAGCAGACCAAGGGTAGCGGTATCAATGTGAGCGGGGTAACGGTTCTTGACCTCTTGACTGAAATCTCTGCCCGGACATCCCTTTCCTGGAAGGTGCAGTTTGTTGCCTTGATCGTCGATGCTGAAACGATTCAGATCAAAGGGGTTACCGATAATTTTAATACTGTCGACGCCTTAAAGCAGGAGCTGGCGGGTTCTGCTAATTTCAAGGACGTGATTATCAGTTCCGCGACCCTTGACCGTCAAAACAGTGTCGCCTTTGAATTGCGGATGCAGAAGGCCTTGTGATGATAACAACACTTATGCGATACCGATCATGAAAAAGATCAAGCTTGCGGGCAGAGACAGGAAGATTCTGATCGCCGTGCTCCTGGGCGGGGCTCTGCTGCTGATCCTTTCAGGAGGGGTCATTCCTTTTCTGGAGAGCAAGGAGCGGTTGCGAAGAGGTGTTGCTGCCAAAGAGACGGCTATTCCCCAGATGCTTCAACTCGAAGCTCAATATCAAACTGCAAATCACGCAGTGTCCAATGTCGAACAGCGTCTTGCCCTACAGCCCAAGGGATTTGCCCTCTTTCCCTTTCTGGAGGAGAAGTCGGGTGAGGCCGGGGTTGCAGACAAGATTAAATACATGAAACCGATGACTTCGGCTATTGCCGGCAGTGAGTTTTCGGAGTCGTTGGTTGAGATGAAACTTGAAGGCATTTCCTTGGAGCAGATGCTTGGCTATCTGGCCAAGATCGAGGTGCCGGAACAGTTGGTCGGCATCAAGCGGATCTCCATCCAGCAGGACGGTAAAGCCGAGCCATTGCTGGATGTTGTCGTTCAGGTCGTATCGGTCAGTAAATGAAAGTGAGCGTGGAGACATCAGCGGGTTGGTCGGCACGATCATTTGTCAAGGCGATGGTCTATGGCCTCTATTTTCTGGCGGCAACAGCATTCTTTGTTTGGCTTCGTCTGCCTGAAGCTACCCTGAAAGAGGCGATTGAGAGGGCATTGCATGAACAGGCGCCTCAATTTGCCTGGCGCGTCGCTACAGTCTCGGTGCAATTGCCTGTTACAGGAATCTTTACCGGGATTGAGGTCTTTTCGTCAAGAGAACACGAACCTCCGGCTGTGGTGATTGACCGATTGTCGGTGACCCCACGGTTCATGTCGTTGCTCACAGGGAGTTATGTTGTTGACTATACGGCGAATCTTTTGCAGGGGGAGGTTCTAGGATCGGTCAGCCTGTCGGAAGGGTCGGCTGCTGTTGTTACTGTGACGGGTGACCATAGGGACATGAAGCTGTCCTCGGGACCTCGACCTATGATTCTATTGGGACGGGAGGTGAGTGGCACGGTCAGTGGTAGTTTCCGCTATCAAGGTCGTACTGACCGGTTAGAGGGAGAAGGTGAAATCTCCATGGCCCTGCTCTCCGGCGGTGTCAGTTTGACCCAGCCGTTATTCGGTATGACCCAGGTTGATATTGATCAATCTCAGTTTGAGCTGGTTTTGCAGGGGACTGAGCTAACCATTGCCAAGGGTAGTTTCCGGAGCAAGGATTTTATGGGTGAGGTGTTGGGGACGGTTAGTCTCGCCACTGTGTTGCCTGAAAGCAGTTTGAATCTTGAGGGGTGGTGTGAACTGTTCCCATCATTTTTTGTCAATCAGCGCCTCACTGGCGGGGTGCAGGACTTTGTGAAACAGCGCAGCAAGGAAGGGAAGATCCCCTTTTTGCTGAATGGTCTGGTTGCTGTGCCTCAGTTTAGCTTAAAATAATATGCAACTACCTTTACCTTGGCAACGACTCCTAAAGACTATTGATATCGTCGCGTTGACGATAGTCGCCTATTTGTGTGCCGGGCTCTGGTGGCAGATTGTGGAGTCACGACTTGCTCTTTCTCGGTCCGGGTTGGTTTCCGGTCTTGCTTCGGTTTTACCGGCTCAGTTTTCTTTTTCATCACCGACCCGGGATCTTGGGGTGATTCTGCAACGAGATCTCTTTAAAACCGGGAGTTTGTCCGCTTCATTCTCCGAGCAGGAACAGATCGACGCTTTGGCTGTTACCTCCTTAAATCTGCAGTTGTTAGGGACTGTGGCGGTAGCAGAGAATGATGACCGGGTTGAGCCGTGGGCAGTGATCCTCGATAAGTCATCAGGGCAGCAGAATGTTTACCGTCAGGGCGACACCGTCGCCCAGGCGACGATCAGGAAAATCCTGCGGGGCAAAGTTGTGTTGGGTGTTCAGGGGCGTGATGAGGTGCTGGCCATGGATGTGAATCCAGGAAAGGGCGCAGTGATCAGAGGAGACAGCAGTAGTGGCAATCGGATTGAGATTAACCGTCAGGAGCTGCAAGGGGCCATGGCAAATATGAGCAGCATTCTGTCTCAAGTTCAGGTTAAGCCGGTGACTGGAGATAATGGTGAGGCATCTGGTTTTGCCTTGGATCACATTGTCGGCGGATCTCTGTTTGACAAGATCGGACTGCAAAACGGTGATGTTATTCAAGGAGCTGACGGTAAGGCTGTGACCTCTCCCGAAGATGCCTTTGCTATCTATCAGGGCTTGAAGAATCAACCAAGCGTCTCGCTGACTATTATTCGCAACGGGAAGCCGGAGACGGTGAGTGTTCAAATTAGGTGATGGGATTTGGGGGGTGATGGGTTACGCTTTGCTCCACCCATCCTACGAGGCCAATTGTCAGTGATGTAGGATGGGTGGAGCAAAGCGTAACCCATCAATTATTCATTTCAAAAAAACCGATGCCATATGACCAACTATCGCCGCAACCGCGTGCCGGGTGGGACCTACTTCTTCACTGTAGCGATTGCCGACCGCCGTTGTGATCTGTTGGCCCGGCACGCCGAACACTTCAAGGCGGTATTTCGGGAGGAGCAGCAACGGGCATTTTTCATCAATCTGGCGCTGGCGCTGCTTCCTGATCATCTGCATGCGGTATGGCAGTTGCCCGAAGGTGACTCGGATTATTCGAGCCGTTGGCGTCGGATTAAGGCCGGATTCACACGTTTGTTTCCCTCAGGAGAACGGGTCTCTTCCAGTAGGGCGGCGCGTGGCGAGCGCGGGATCTGGCAGCGGCGATTCTGGGAACATACTATTCAAGATCAGGATGATTTGCAGCGGCACCTTGATTATGTCCATTGGAATCCGGTGAAACACGGGTTGGTGTCACAGGTGGTCGATTGGCCGCACTCGACCTTTCATGCCTATGTTGAACGGGGAATATATCCCGCAGATTGGGGTGGCAGGGATATTGGTGGTGATTTTGGGGAGTGATGGTGATGGGTTACGCTACGCTCCACCCATCCTACGGTGGTACGAAATATTGGTGATTGGTAGGATGGGTGAAGCAAAGCGTAACCCATCGGCTCAAACAAGGAGATCTGTACTATGTTGGTGTTGACCCGTTATTCCTTATTCTGGCTACTTAAGAGTGTTCTCCGGACACTTGTTGCCATGATCGTGCTGCTGATGCTGGCTGTTCCTTCACAAGCCGAGCAACCAAAGTCGGAGAGCCAGGATAAGATTACCATGGATTTTCATGATGCCGATATCACCATGGTAATCAAATTTATCAGTGAATTGATCGGTAAGAATATTATCATCGATAAGGCAGTTAAGGGCAATGTCACCATCATGTCGCCAACTCCGGTGAGTGTGGGCGAGGCCTATAAGGTGTTTGAATCGGTCTTGGATGTCCACGGTTTTGCTGCTGTTCGATCAGGAGATATCATCAAAATCGTGCCGGCGGTACAGGCTCATTCTATGGACGTTGAGACGCGGTTTTCACCGAGTGCGGACCATGATGATCGGATGGTCACTCAGGTTGTTCCTTTGCAGTATGCGGACCCGGAAGATCTGAAACGGGTCTTTTCGCCCCTGGTCTCGAAGAGTAGCATTATAGTAGCCTATTCGCCTACCAATACCTTGATCGTAACTGATGTGCTCTCCAATATTAATCGCCTGCTCGATATTGTGAAAATTATTGATGCCCCAGGCCTGGCTAAGCGGCTTGAGGTGCTGAGCCTTCGTCATGCCTCGGCGGGGCATCTGGTTAAGGTCCTTGGTCCGCTGTTTCAGTCTGTTGCCAGAGATCCGAAGTCCCAGGGGCCGTCGAGTCCAGTCAGTATCATGGCCGATGAACGCACCAACTCCCTCATGGTCCTGGCAACTAAAGAAGATATTGAAATGGTGAAGGAGATGGTTGCCACTCTCGACCAGGAGTTGCCTCGTGGCGAGGGCGACATTCATGTCTATTACTTGCAGAACGCCAAGGCCGAGGAGTTGGCTAAGGAGTTGACCTCACTGCCGGGAGATGCACCAGCCAAGGGTGACAAGATTGAGTCGCCCAGGGAGCCATCCTTGTCTTCGGATATCCGGATTCAGGCTGATATGGCGACTAACTCTCTGATCATTACGGCGAAAAAGGCGGATTATTTGGTCTTGGAAGATGTGATCAAGAAACTTGATATCCCCCGGAAGATGGTCTATATCGAGGCCCTGATCATGGAGGTCAACGTTAGCAAGGATCTGCGGATCGGGATGGAGACTAGGGGCGGGGCTGATTTTAATGATGGCAAGGCGGCGAGTTTTGGTGGTTTTGGTAGTCTCACCGATTACGCCAACTTGAACGGACTCACCACCAAGGGGCTGCCCGGTGGTTTTAGTCTCGGGGTGCTCGGTCGGGAGATCAGTATCAATGGTAAGAATTTTCTCAGTCTCGGGGCAGTGTTTCAGGCCTTGAAGAGTGATTCCGATGTTGAAATTATCTCAGCCCCGCAACTGCTGACCACCGATAATCATGAGGCTCAGATCAAGGTCGGTGAGAATGTTCCCTATCTCACCACGGAGGAGACCTCGATCAACGCGGCGACGACCGATCGAGTTTTTAATAATTACGAGTATCGCGACGTGGGGGTTACCATGAAGATCACCCCCCAGATCAACCAGGAGGGGGTGGTTCGGCTCAATCTGTTTCAGGAGGTGATTAAGCTCAAGTCCGGGTCGGAGACATATCGTCCGACCACCTTGAAGCGTTCCGCGGAGACCACGGTGATGGTCAGAGATAAAAATACCATAGTTATTGGTGGTATTATTGGTGAAGACACCGATAACGGGATCAGCAAGGTGCCCGGCTTGGGTGATGTGCCGATTGTAGGCTGGTTGTTTAAGGGAAAAAAACAGATCAGTAACAAGACTAATCTTTTTATCTTTATCACTCCGTATATTATCGAAAATCCCGCTGACGCCGAGAAAATCTTCAGGGAGCGAAGAGAGCACATGGATGGACTGTCGGAGAGTGGGGCCACTGGCTCCACTGATCTGACAAATAGGCGGATCTTGACACCGGGCTTGCGTTACAACTCAGCGAACGAGGGAGCCGGTTCCCCCGACCTGAGTGATGAGCAGCGACGATCCTGCCGGCGATTGACTGATCGTGGGTATCGGGCGATCAGGGACGGAGATTTTTATGCTGCCGAAAAATATATCAAGGATGCCCTGGCGCTGGCCCCGGAGGACCCTTTTGCCTTGATCAATATGGGGGTGATCCATGAGAGCCGGGGCGAGTGGCTGGATGCGGCAAAACGTTATGAGCAGGCCATTCCCAAAGGGAGAGGGGAGACCGCAGGTGTCTCTACCGAACAGGAGCTGCAGGGGCTAAGGTTATCGGAAATCGCTCGTCGCAATATGGAAAAACTTGAGGCTCGGTTGCCTGCTGACCCAAATCGGCAATCAGCCCCAGGGGCAGTGGTGTCATCGGGCAGCCAATGAGCATTGAACTGAACGGCATCGGTATGGAACGGATCGGTCCTATCCTTCAGGAAATCTGTTTGCTCTCTGCAGATGCCTTGGCTGCGGCGCGTGCCGTACAGCAGACTAAAGGGGGGCGTCTGGGTGAGATACTTAGAAGCCAGAACCAAATTACTGAGGTACAGCTGCTCACCGCCTTGGGACGACAGTTTGGCGCGGAGGTGGTGACGCACATTGATGCCTCCGATACGGTTGAACTGTGCCGCCAGATTCCGATCCAGTTTTTGAAGAAACACTCCATGGTCCCATTTCGGGTGGATGGAGAGTGTCGACTTGCCGTCAATGATCCGTTGAATTTTCAGGCTATGGATGACCTTGTCCGTTTTCTGGGTTGGCATGATTTCCGCTTCGTTCTTGCCCTCAAAGCGGTCATTGTCTCAGCGATCAATGCGGTGTACGAGGATCGGGGTGATGCTGCCGATCAGGTCATCCGGGACATGCGCGATGATGATACCGCACATATCCTTTCGGAGATCGAGGCGGCAAGTGATCTCCTGGAAGATACCAGTGACGCGCCCACGGTCAAGTTTGTCAATCTTATGCTTTCTCAGGCGGTGCGCTCCGGGGCCAGTGATGTTCATCTTGAGCCTTTCCAGCGGGATTTTAAGGTGAGATATCGCATTGACGGGATTCTCTACGATATGTTCTCTCCGCCCAAGCATATTCAGTCGGCCATTATCTCCCGGATCAAGATCATGGCCAATCTTGATATTGCTGAAAAACGGCTGCCCCAGGATGGCCGAATTGAAATCCGCATCGCCGATAAGAATGTCGATCTGCGGGTCTCCACCATTCCCATCTCCTTTGGTGAACGGGTGGTGCTCCGTCTGCTCGACAAGTCGACTGTGCTGCTGAAGCTTGTCAGTCTGGGGATGCCCCCGGACCTGCTTGGTCGTTTTAACTCCCTTATTCATCAATCGCATGGGATTGTGCTGGTGACCGGCCCGACCGGCAGCGGTAAGACGACTACTCTGTATGCTGCCTTGGCCACGATCAGCAAGCCGGATATTAATATCCTTACTATTGAAGATCCGGTTGAGTACCGCTTTGATGGCATTGGTCAGATGCAGGTCAATGTCAAGTCTGGCCTGACTTTTGCTCAAGGGTTGCGTTCTCTGGTGCGGCAGGACCCGGATGTCATCATGATCGGTGAGATCCGGGATCTTGAGACCGCAAAGATTGCCATCCAGTCTGCCCTTACCGGTCACCTGGTTTTTTCGACACTTCATACCAATGATTCCGCCAGCGCTGTCACCAGGTTGCACGATATGGGGATTGAGCCATTTTTGATCTCTTCTGCGGTAAACGCCATCCTTGCTCAGCGCCTGGTTCGGGTTCTCTGTCCGGTATGCAAGGAGCCATATACCCCGGAACAACAGGTCTTAGACAGCATTGGCATGATTGATTCGGAGACTGCTCCCATGCTCTATCGGGAAAAGGGGTGTCCTGCCTGTTTGCAGACGGGGTACAAGGGACGATGCGGGATTTATGAGCTGATGACCCTGGATGAGGAACTTAAGTCCTTGATTTTGACCACGGCAGACGCCAACGCCATTAAGCAGCGGGCCATGACTCAGGGGATGAGATCCCTGCTTCATGATGGCGGGCAGAAGGCCTTGGCTGGGATCACCACCATCGAAGAGGTTTTCCGGGTCACCCAGCAATAAGTTACAGGCCAAGCTCGGATCGTAGGTTGGGTGAGCGGAGCGTAACCCAACACGGAATGCGGCCACGAGTGTTGGGTTATACCCCTCAAGGGGGTACTGAGAAAAGCGCCCAAACAACGGCCTCACCCAATCTTGTATCGATCGAGAAATAGCTTAAAGCCATTCACCTGCCTACAGGGACCTTGGATTGCAAGTGTGGCCGCGGCACTATCTTGTCCGCTACGGTTTTTTTTGCTGGATTAATGGTATTCATGTAGAGTATATAATTTACTTGTTTATTGAGAAAGAGTGAAGAGGCCGTGTGATGTATGGCTATCGGCTCCATGTGAGGTCTGTCCATGCCAAGAATGTCTAACCAATCCGATTATTGCAGAAAAAACATCCCCTTGACCATGATCGTAATACATACCCCCCGCCTTTGCCGAAACACCTCTTTGTTACAGCACGGTGTTGGGTTCCTGGGTCTGGCTTTTCTCTTTTGTTTGATTCCGGCGCTGGCAGGGGCCAACGATCCGGTGGTCGAGATGCCTCCGATGCCGGGACAAGTGTATCAACCCCAAGGTCAGTCGACACCGGGTGAATTGCCCGCCTCTTTGCCGCCTGAATTACAGCAGCTTGATGAACGAATTAACCAGGAAACCGCAGTTCTGGCAGCAGAGGAGACGCCTCCCATTGCCGATGCCGTGCAGAGCGCAGCGCCGGACCATGGTGGTGTGACCCAAGCCGAAACCTCTCAATCAACGGACCTGAAAGATAAAGCCCAATGGCCCAAAGCAGGACTGCTTGCCGTGGCAGTAGTTTGTGTCGCCGCCGGAGTATTATTGCTCCGCAAGCGCAACAGGTAGCAACAAGGGTGTGCAACATCTTTTTGTTGCGCACGCGGTGCGGATGGTGTCAGCTGGGGCGGGAGCCGCAGAGGAGATGAATCGAAAATCGCTGAGCGCTGGTGAAATCAGGGGACTGAACAAAGAAAGGCGATCAATAACGACTGACGGTGTCAGCCTTGCCGATCAATATCGATAACGAAATAATATCAATGGAGGAAACGATGAGAAAGAAAATTTCTGCAGTACTGTGTGCCAGTGTGATGATGGGGATGATTTACAGCGGGACTGTGTCTGCTGCTACACAATGCGCTTCATGGCCTGTTGATAGTCCCCCGGCAGCAGGAGCACCAGCTGCCCCTGCAAATGTTCAGGTAACTGCAGGAACTGGACAGATAACGGTAACATGGAGTGCTGTTGGCGCAGCTGATAACTATGGTGTCTTTTATACGGATTGTGCAAGTGCCCCAAAGAAGGCCACTGTTTTTGCCCCAGATACGTCTAAAACAATTACTGGTCTTGCTAATGGTACCTATCAGGTACGTTTGGCGGCTGTAGACATTGATAGTGTGAGTAGTCCAAAAACAGATGTGGTAGAGGTTGCTGTCGGCATTGTTACTACCACCACTACAACCAAGGCCCCGACGACCACCACGACCAAGGCCCCGACGACCACCACGACCAAGGCCCCGACGACCACCACGACCAAGGCCCCGACGACCACTACAACCAAGGCCCCGACAACCACTACAACCAAGGCTCCGACTACCACCACGACTAAGGCCCCGACGACTACCACTACCACGACAACTACCACCACCACGACCACTACCACCTTGGCGCCATTGGCCAACTGTGCCACCTTGGCTGATTACAAGACCAAAGGTAAGGGTATGGATGTCAATAGCGATGGTCAAGTCAACGCCTTGGATGCGGCTTTGATTGTCCGTTATCTCAAGAACTGCCCACAGTAAGGTCATTAACCCAGAACAGATGGAGGAATCGATGAAGAAAATAATTAATGTTCTTCTCCTGGGTATGTTGATGGCCCCTGTTGCAGCCCTAGCGGCAGATGTGACAGTGACTATCGATGACCTGGCGAATAAGAATCTCAACGATACGGTGACCATTCCGGTGAATGTTACGGGATTCACCGACTTTACGGCCGGTCGTCTTACTTTGAATACCGGCAAGGTCTGTCTTGAAAATATTGCGGTGCAAGCAGGTGCAGGAACGCTTTATCCGGATGGTTTGGCTGATTGGAGCGCTGAGACCGAGACCAAGAAAACCGACGCTATCATGGCTTGGACCTCGTCCAATAACGCCGCAGTTGATTATGGTCAGGTCGGCAATAAGACCAAGATCTATTTTTATGCCCCAGGTTCATTAACCGACAACGGCGCGTCAGGTCCCAACGGCATACTTTTCAATATTACCGCCAAACTGTGCGCGGCAACCGGTGATAACATCACTATCGGCGGTTCACTGTACACTCATGCCCAGCATACCGAACAAACTGCCGCACCTGTTACGGACCATGCGGCAGTAACCATAACTGGCGATACCACCTATGTGACGCCGAAACCGGCGGAGAATATTGCTGTCGGTGAAAAGGTGACTGGAGATGTTGTGCTGCCCGGAACTGGTAAGACGGTGAATGAGGTGGTCATGGCCCCTGTTCCCGCGGCTGGCAAACCTAAAGTGGAGGTCGTAATTCCGCCCGGCACCACCATTACCAAACAGGATGGGACTCCGGCCGATGGGTTGTTGATCAAGGCCCCGACCGCTACCGTAGCAAGCGCCGAAGAAAAGGCGGCCTTCCCCAAGACCTGGAAGGACGATACCACCTTGGTGAAAATCGATTTAGGGGCAGCTGGAACTCAAATCAATTTCAGTAAACCTGTAGTCTTTACGCTCGAATTTGTTCGTGACTCAGGTAAAGACAATTTCAAGGTGTATTATGTGCCTGATACCGGAAGCCCGGAGCTTGCGGGTATCGACGGTACCAGTGGTGGAAAAACTTATGCCAAAGGTGGCACGGTCCTCTCAACAACTAAAGATACCCCTGTTGCCGGGAAGACCACCTACCAAGTTGGCTTGCTCCTGGATCATATGTCCACCTTTGTCGCGGGAACGACATTGTCTACTACTACCACTACCTCTGATGGCAGCAGCGGTTGCTTCATCGCCACCGCCGCCTTCGGTTCGCCTTTAGAATCCCAGGTCAAGACCCTTCGCGATTTCCGCGATCAGTACCTGCTGACCAATGCCCCAGGTAAGGCCTTTGTCCAAACCTACTATAATGTTTCACCGCCGATGGCCGATTTTATCGCCAAGCATGACAGCTTGCGGGCTATGACCCGTGGCGCGTTGCTGCCGCTGGTCGGGGTCAGCAGTTTGATGCTGTATACCGGTATGGGGTGGACTGGGCTGGGGATCTGCATTGTCGGGCTTGCCGGATTGATGCTGACTGGCTCTCGGATTATTCGTCGGGCAACCAAGGAGTAACCAGAATCCTTATCTCGGGCAACGGTCTTTGTCGTCTACGGAGATGATTAACTGAAAATCCTACCAGGCTGACACTGAGGCTTCGTTGACGCTTGACGATTGCCAGCAAAAAGGGCATTCTCCAAAGAAAATTATGGAGGGTGCCCTTTTTTTATCGTTACTTTCGATCTCCTGACTTTTTCCTGGTACGCTAATGCTGTATGGAGCCATTCGTAAAGAACTGATCTTGTATCTGGTGGTAGGGGTCACGGGCTTGGCCCTCGATGCCTTAAGTTTTTACTGCTTTCGGACCTTGGGTTGGGGGCTTGCGCTTGCCAACATCACCGCACGACACATCGGGGCGGTGTATACTTTTTGGGTCAACCGTGCTGTAACCTTTTCCCGCTCAGGTGGAGGCGCTCTATCCTTAGGTCGTGAGGCGGCGCTGTATCTCTTCTTGCTCTATGCATCAATGGCCGTGTCAACTTTTCTGTTGTGGGCTCTCATCGAAACCTTATCGCTCAGCGAGCATTTTCTGTTCCAGACGATGGGAAAGATCGGGGTTGATGGCTGTTGCGCCCTGGCGAATTTTGCGGTGTGCAAGTGGGTAATTTTTACCCCACATATGTCGACTAAATCGGGGTAATCGAAATAGAAAATAGCCTGGATTCGTATAATAAGTGCATAAGTAAGGGACTCGGAAATTACCAATTTACCTGGATCGCGCCCGGATCTGGGTCAGATTTGGTTGCACCGATTGAACAAAACCGCAGGCGTAGCAGCGCTACGTCGAGGATTTTGTGATTGAGGTGCGACCAAAGATGGCCCAAAGCCGGGATGCGTTATGGTAAAATTGGTAATTTTCGAGTCCCTAAGTGAAATGTAGATTATCTTCGGTTCAGGGGGCATGATCGACTACAATGAGGTTTTATGACCAAGACACAGGGTAAAGTGAGCGTGGTGGCTCCGATGTTTAACGAGGGGCAGGTCCTGGCGCTTTTCGCGGAGAAGGTGCATGAGGCGTTGTTGTCAGTATCCGTAGATTATGAGCTGATATTTGTCGATGATGGAAGCCGTGATGACACCAGTGAGCGTATCCGAGAACTTGCTGCTGTTGATCCGCGAATTGTGGGGATATGTTTTTCACGGAATTTTGGCAAGGAGGCGGCGATTGTGGCTGGCCTTCGTCATGCCACCGGCAGCGCTGTAGTGGTGATGGACGGCGATGGCCAGCATCCCCCCGCCATTCTGCCTGAGATGATCGCTCTCTGGCGGCAGGGGGGTGTGGAGGTTGTCGCAGCCATTAAACAGGGGCGTGTTAGTGATCCATGGCATGTTCGTCTGCGCGCGAGTCTTTTTAATCGGATGATGCTGGCGGCGACCGGTCTTGATTTGGAAGGGGGCTCTGATTTTCAGCTGCTCGACCGGACAGCTGTGGATGCCGTGCTTGCCCTGGGAGAACGCGGGCGATTTTTTCGAGGAATGGCTCAATGGGTCGGCTTTAAGCGTCAGACTATTCATTTTAACGTAGCAGAACGTTTGGCCGGCACAGGGCGATGGTCAATACGGCAGTTGGTGCGGCTGGCGCTTACTGCCATTATTTCATTTACTGCACGGCCCTTGACTTGGATTATGGGCATTGGTGCGCTAGGTGTTGCTATTGCCCTCTTACTCGGGGGGCAGGCTCTATTCTCCTGGTTTACAGGAAAGGCGGTGAGCGGGTGGACTTCGTTAACCATTTTGATTCTTTTTTTTGGTTCTGCAAATCTGTTTGCCGTGGGAGTGGTCGGCGAGTACTTGGGGCAGGTGTATCAGGAGGTTAAACAGCGCCCTCTGTATCTGGTCCGTGAGGTTATCATGGGCGGGAAAAGATAAATGTAGCAGAGGGCAGACGATGAAGAGCACTGGTATTAATGCAGCAGAAGAGGGGCAGGCGCTTTGCCGAGTGGCTATGTGGTTTCTTGCGGCAATGATAGCAACATATACTCTTGTTTTTGGATATTTGACCTGGTCGCAACAGGCTAATTTTGGCACCTTTGGTTATGATATGGGGATATACGATCAGGGGATATGGCTCCTCTCCCGGTTTAAGACTCCCTTTCTTACTGTTCGTGGCCTTAATTATTTCGGGCATCATGTCAATTTAATCACACTCCTCTTTGTTCCTTTCTACTGGCTGGGCGCAGGCCCTAAATTTCTCTACCTGGCGCAGACGGTTGTGCTTGGGCTTGGCGCGCTTCCTCTGTGGTTGCTGGCCAAGGATCGTCTTGGTGGTCCTTGGGTTGCTTTGGTTCCTGCCGGAGCATTTCTGCTGTATCCTTCCCTTGAGTGGATCAATTGGTGGCATTTTCATCCTGACGCCTTGATTATCACACCACTGATTTTTGCCTGGTGGCTGGCGAGCCGAAGGTCGTGGAAATGGTTTGCCGTCGCTGTGGGGGGTTGTTTGGCTTCCAAAGAGGATGCCGCTTTGGCCCTATTGGTGATGGGTGGGTTAATATTTGCTCAAGGCTGGTGGATGAGACGGCAAGGGCCTGAGCCGTCTGGTGGCAGCGGTGTGATGACAGCGGGCCTACTCACCATGAGTGTTTCGGTGATGTGGTGGCTTTTGTGCACTAAACTCATTATTCCATCTGCCAACGATGGCCAAGGCCCATTTTACGGTAACTTGTTTCCTGGATTTGGGTCAAGCGTCATTGAAGTAGTCTCCGGGATCATTAGGAATCCAGTTGTGTTGTGGGAGGCGGGTACACGTGCTGATTGCCTTATCTACTATTTGAAACTCTTTGCGCCAGTCGCGGGCCTTTGTCTGTTGTCCCCGGTCACCTTGATCGGACTGCCGCAACTGTTGGTCAATGTCATCTCAGCTCATGGCTATACCCATGATATTAAATATCACTATTCGGCGATTATCACCGCTGCGGTTTTCTTGGGAACAGTGGAAGCTCTGTCGCGGCTGTCGAAAAGGAAGATATGGGTGATTCCGGGGGTAGTAGTCTTGCTCTGTGCTGCTGTGTGGTTCAACCGTGAGTGGTCCCCTTCGCCATTTGGGAAATCTTTTCGAACCGGTATCTGGGCCTCTCCTCATGACAAACATCCGGCGGTGCGTGCCGCTTTAGCATTAGTGCCATCAGATGCTCGTGTTACGGCGACATACTATATTGTCCCGCATCTCTCCCAGCGTCAGGGGATCTATGAGTTTCCTAATCCTTTCATTACGGCCAATTGGGGGATAGATGGTGAAAATCCCGGAAACCCTGAAGATATTAACTTTTTGGTCCTGGATACCACGCTGAATGGGGATAAGAAGGATTTATATGACCAGCTTATTGCTCCGAACGGTCCTTTTGAGATTGTTTTCAGTTTGGATGGAATTGTGGTCGCCCACAGACGCAGTGTTTTTTGATGTCACAAAGATGATGGCGTCACAAAAAGCCCGATCTACTGCGTTGCAGCGCACTTTTGCTCATTCGGCACACCATATGTGTGGCCTCATTCGCAAAAGCACACTGCGCCTTGTATATCGGCCCTTTTGCTTAGCCATCCCGTGACTTTTTGCGAGACCATCAACAATTGATGTCTATCAATATAATAAACTACAAGACGCAAACGAACCTATCGTTGGCCGAAAAATCAAGGAACTGTGTCGACAATCCAGTGAGTTAGAACAAAAATCTAGGAGTATTTATAAATGATTCGTGATTTTGATATGATCAAACAGGTCTATGCCGGAATGAAGGCGCGTCAGTCTGCGGCACGCCTGATTTTTGGTCGCCCGTTGACCCTTGCCGAAAAAATTCTGGTGTCACACTTGGCCTCTGAACTCACAGAAGCTCCGATTCGACACAAGACCTATGTCATGCTGAATCCTGACCGCGTAGCAATGCAAGATGCCACTGCCCAGATGGCCCTTCTCCAATTTATGCAGTCCGGTCGAAAAAAAGTGGCAGTACCATCAACTGTTCATTGCGACCACCTGATCTCCGCCCGCAACGGTGGGACTGAGGATCTGGCCGCTGCCGAAGAGACAAACCACGAAGTCTATGCCTTTCTACGATCAGTTGCCAACAAATACGGCATTGGCTTCTGGGGACCGGGCAGCGGCATTATCCACCAGATTATCATTGAAAATTACGCCTTCCCGGGCGGACTGCTGATTGGCACCGACTCCCACACTCCGAACGCCGGCGGCTTAGGAATGCTGTCAATTGGTGTGGGCGGCGCTGATGCGGTGGATGTCATGGCTGGCATGGAATGGGAACTCTCCTGGCCAGGCCTGATTGGTGTTCGTCTCACCGGAAAACTGCATGGGTGGGCATCACCAAAAGACATCATCTTGCGATTACTGGATATTCTGACCGTAAAAGGTGGAACCGGCAAGATCTTCGAATACTTTGGTCCAGGAGTCCAATCGCTCTCGTGCACCGGCAAGGCAACAATCACCAACATGGGAGCTGAGTTAGGCGCCACCAATTCCGTCTTCCCATTTGACGAGGCTATGGCCGACTACCTCAAGGCAACCGGTCGCACAGACCTTGCAGACCTTGCCATGAGTCACCGTTCTGAGTTGACCTCCGATCCTGAAGTTGAGGCAAACCCAGGAGACTACTACGACAAAATTATCGAAATTGACCTCGACACCCTCGAGCCTTATGTGGTCGGGCCATTCTCCCCGGACTTAGCTCGGCCCGTTTCTCAACTCCAAAGCGAATCAACAGAAAAAGGGTACCCCGCCGAACTTAAAGTCGGTCTAATTGGCAGCTGCACCAACTCCTCCTATGAAGACATCGGTCGGGCTGCCAATGTTGCCCGCCAAGCCCTGGCAAACGGCATAAAAGCCAAGAGCAAATTCTTCATCAGCCCCGGCTCTGAGCAGGTAAGAGCGACAGTTGAGCGAGACGGCCTTCTTGATCCATTACGCCAGATCGGCGGCGTCGTTTTGGCCAACGCCTGTGGCCCCTGTATCGGGCAATGGCAACGCCAGGATTTCACCGCACGTGAAAAAAATTCAATAATCACCTCGTTTAACCGGAACTTTAAAGGCCGTGCCGATGGCAACCCTGAAACCCTCGCCTTCATCGGCAGCCCGGAAATCGTCACAGCTATGGTCATTGCCGGGCAACTCACTTTTGATCCCAATCGTGACACCATTAACGGCATAACCCTAGCCCCACCGACAGCCGATGCCCTACCCGCTCAGGGCTTCACCTCAGGGACCCCTAATTATGAAGAGCCTGCTACCGATGGAAGTACCCTACCAGTTGTTGTAGCGCCTGACAGTCAACGTCTTCAGCTCTTGGCCCCATTCCCTGCCTGGAATGGCAAAGATTTTAGTGACATGCTTGTGCTATTAAAGGCCGTTGGCAAGTGCACGACAGATCACATCTCGCCAGCCGGCCCTTGGTTAAAATTCCGTGGTCATTTGGACAACATTTCAGACAATATGTTTATTGGCGCAAGCAACGCCTTTGCCAATGGCGCGGGCAAGGGAATTAATATCCTAACCGGTGAAACCGATTTAGGTTTAGCCGAAATAGCCAGAGATTATAAAGCCAAAAACAACGCCTGGCTTGCTATCGGCGACGAGAACTATGGCGAAGGATCCAGCCGTGAGCATGCCGCAATGGAACCTCGCTATCTCGGAATGCTTGCCGTCATTGCTCGCAGCTTTGCCCGTATCCATGAGACCAATCTTAAAAAACAGGGAATTCTCCCCATGACTTTTACCAACACTGCTGACTATGATCGAATCAAAGCCGAAGACAGAGTAGCTATCAGCGGTCTTGTTGATCTCGCGCCGGGCAGTTCCCTGACCGTGACCGTAACCCACAAGAACGGGGCACAAGAGAGCTTTCCTGTTCAGCATTCGATGTCTGCTCAACAAATTCAATGGTTCAAGGCTGGCTCAGCCCTTAATATGATTTCCGCAAGCCAGCAATAACCAATGAGAGAATCGCTTTTTGCCATAGTCCTCGCTGCAGGCAAGGGAACACGAATGAAATCCGACCTGCCCAAGGTGCTTCATCCTGTTTTTTTTGCACCGATGGTTTGTCACGTGCTTGAGACCATTGGTCACTTAAACCCCGTCGAAACCGTGGTCATTACCGGACATCAAGCCGAAAAAGTGGAAAAAGCCCTTGAGGATTTCCCTGTACGCTTTGCCCGGCAAAACGTACAAATGGGCACTGGGCACGCCGTTTTGATGGCAGAAGAATCTTTTAAAGATATGACAGGGACCGTTATCATCCTCTGCGGTGACACCCCACTGATCAAAGATACTACCCTACGCGCCATGGTAGCTGGTCATCACTCTCAGCAAAGTACACTGTCGGTGATGACCACCATCGTCGACGACCCTGCCAACTACGGGCGGATTGTAACTGATGGGCAAAACAGCATCAAGTGTATTGTTGAGGAGAAGGATGCATCTCCAAGTGAACGTCAGATTCGCGAAGTTAACGCTGGAATTTATTGTGTTGATCTTTCCTTTCTGTTTTCCGCTCTCCGACAAGTAGGGACCGACAACAAGCAGGGAGAGATCTATCTTACCGATATTGTTGGAATCGCAAGAAAAGAAGGACATGAGGTAGGCCATTTTGTATGCGCCGATCCTTTAGAAATCACCGGAGTCAACTCCCGGGTGGAACTTGCACAAGCAAACGTAATCATGCAACAGCGGCGTAACCAGGAGTTGATGCTGGCTGGAGTAACCATGATCCACCCTGATTCTATCTTCGTGGAAAAATCTGTAACTATCGGTCAGGATACTGAGATCCATTCCCACTGCTTGCTGGAAGGATCGACAGTTATCGGAAAAGAGTGCCACCTTGGCCCGTTCTGCCACCTGAACAATTGTCAGGTACAAGACCGTGCTATCGTCAATTCATTTGCAAAGTTAAGCGATCAAGTGATCGCTTGTGAGTAACACCACATTATACAAACATCGAATCTCCCTGTCGCTAAAGCATGGGAAGAAAAAGGAGATCAAGCAATGGAAGGGATTAATTTAGAAAAACTGGAAGCTGTTGTAGAGAAGATGCTTAACAACATCAATGAACTAAAGAGAGATAAGGCTACCTTAGAAGCTCAGGTTGAAGCAAGAAATGCCACGATCTCTGACCTGGAGGAAAAAATCAGCTCCATGACATTCACTCAGGAAGAGGTCAGCAGTCGGGTAACCAACCTTCTAAGCTCCATCGAAGACTGGGAACGTACGACAGAAAACGACTCCCAGGATATCCACGAAGAAGAACATATCGAAAAGAATGATGGCGGACTTTTCAGCATTGGCGAGTAAAGTTTCTGAAATTGTTATAAACATTCAGCAGCACCGCATCTGCTTTGTCATCGGCCTGGTTTGCATACCATATGTATAGCGTACAGACCTCTTTCGCGCATCTGCAGCACTGTGAACGTTTACAAATAATGAGACCAAGTGAAACTAACCATCCTGAATAGAAACTTTACATGCAGACTCAGACACGGATCTGGATAGGCTCTGGTGAAAACACCTTGCCACAGCTTCTATATTCTGGTAACAAAAAAACAATAGGTGCTTTTTTTTGGAACGACTGGTCAAATTTGAGATTTTCGGGCAGGAGTATCCACTTCATACCGATGCCCCGGAAGAAGATGTCCGCGAGATTCTTGATCTAGTTAAATCTCAAATGGAGTTGCATGCCAAATCGGCCAAGATACTTCCTGTTAAAATTGCTGTACTGGTGACACTGAACATGGCCGCAAAATATGTACGTCTCAAACGCGATCATGAACGGCTCAAACAGAAAGAAAATAATGCCATCAGCCAATTGATATCTCAAATTGAACGTTGTATTAAATAAAGATGGAGAATACATACCTTTCCATCTAAAAGGTTTTTTCCCCTGCCTTGTTTGTGATCACCAGATGTTTCCGAGCCGATTCTTCGTCTGAGGGCGCCTCCACTGTTTCAGGAAAGGAATCTCCTTGCGAAATTCCTCGAACGGGGCACGAGTACTGCCCACCTAACTATAGTTAGGTTCGGATGAACTGGAGCACGGCATAGGCGGGGGATTTTTCAAT
>VMSU01000177.1 GCA_013792005.1 Desulfobulbaceae bacterium | reverse complement strand
GGCCATGCTGAAATCATCCAACTCCTTTAAACAAAACACCATTATTGGCAGCATTGTCACGCTCCTTGTTGGATTAGGCCTGGCATTGGTCATTGTCCGTGGCTCAACCAAATTGCTGGCCAAGGTTGCTGATGACATCAAGGACAACGCCGCCAAGGTTACCTCCGCCGCCGCATCAATCAATACCGCAAGCCAAGACTTGGCCAGGAACGCCAGTAGTCAGGCCGCAGCCATGGAACAGACGGCAACAGCCCTCGAAGAAAGCACGGCCATGAGTCAACAGACCTCAGACCTTACCGCCGGATCGCAGGCCCTAATGAATCAAAACATCGAAAAATCGGGGCAAACCCTGAAAGCCTTAGTCGACCTCACCCGCAGCATGGCCCAGATCGAGCAGGACAGCGACAAGATCCGCTCCATCATCAACACCATCGGCAGCATTGCCTTCCAAACCAACCTGCTGGCCTTAAACGCCGCAGTCGAAGCAGCTCGCGCCGGCGAAGCCGGGGCTGGTTTTGCGGTGGTTGCCGATGAGGTCAAAAATCTAGCAAACCGGACTGCCGAGGCCGCCCGGACCACCCAACAACTGCTGGACGACACCATCAGCCGGGTAACCGCAAGCGCCGAAGCCTTGAAACAGGTAAACACCGACTTCGACCACATCGTCTCCTCTGCCACCGGCATTGGGGAGAAGACCTCAGCCATCACCGAGGCCACCCACCAGCAGGCCAATGGGCTGGTCGAAATCAGCAAGTCCAGCCAGGAACTAGAGCAAATCACTGTCAGCGTCCAAAGAGCCGCACAAACAACCGCCGAGGCCGCAGAACAGCTTACCGATCAGGCTGAGGAGATGGGAATCATGGTTGCCGACCTGGTAGCCATGGTCTACGGCAAAGACCAGGTAACCCTGACCAGCGCCGCCAAAAATGACGTCACCTGCTGGGAGATCAAAAACTGCCCCACCGACCGCAGAAACTCATGTCCCGCCTACCCTGAGCACGGAGGGCAGTGCTGGATGGTGACCGCCACCCTCTGCGGAGGCCAAGAGCAGGGGTCCTACCACGAGAAAATGACCAACTGCAAGAAATGTAACGTCTACCTGGACGCCCATGGCCGTCCAGTTCAGGCTCAACTCCCCAACCTCCGTGCGGTATAACACCAGCTACTAGCTGCTAACCGCTGGCAAACTTGGACTCAAATAATTTTGATGGTCTCGCAAAAAGTCACGGAATGGCTAAGCAAAAGTGCGCTGCAACGCAGTAGATCGGCCTTTTTGCTTAGCCATCAATTTTACTAACCCATTGCCACCCAAAAACTCCCATGCGCCAACACCACCAATAAGACCGTAATCACCGCCGTTGCCAGCATCAGACGATTGACCGCCACAATGTGCCGGGCAGTGAGGGGAGTATGCGGATCACCAATAGTAGGTTTATCAACTACTGCCCCGAAGTACACGGAGGGACCACCCAATTGAATACCTAAGGCGCCGGCCACAGCGGCCTCGGTATGGGCAGAGTTGGGACTTGAGTGATTGCGGCGGTCACGCCGCCAGATATGATACGAAAGGCGAGGAGCATATCCAAGAAAAGCAGAAGCAAAGACAACCATGAGAGCGGTAAGACGGGCAGGGAGAAAGTTGGCCAGATCATCCAGCCGGGCAGGCGCCCAACCAAATTGACAATATCGTTCATTTTTGTAGCCAAACATGGAGTCCATGGTATTGACGGCCTTATATGCCATGGCGCCAACAGGCCCGGCAACAGCGGCCCACAGCAAGGGGGCGGTCACTCCGTCCACGATATTTTCCGCCACCGACTCAACACAGGCCCGACTCACCCCAACCTCATCAAGGGACACTGTTTCCCGGCCGACTATCATCGCCACCCTTTGTCTAGCCAAAGGGAGGTCTCCATCAGCTAGGGCCGCGTGCACCTGCTGACTGTGACAGGCCAAGTCCCGGGCGGCAAACGAGGCATACATAAAATAAAGACGGACTGCGTCTCCGGCCAAAGGATGTATCCATTGGCCGATCTCAATCAACACCAACACCACACCGCCAACACCCGTCAATACCGAAAGCACAGTCATCACCCCGGCAAGCCTCTGGCCAGACACCAAACGCCGCCACAACCCCTCGCAGACCCTGGCCAACCAGCCGATCGCTCTGACCGGGTGCGGTAGCCAGCGCGGATCGCCAAGCACCAGATCAAGAACAAAGGCCACCCCCAGTAACAGGCTAAACGGGATCACAACTCAGAGTCCCATCAGCCGGTAAATCACCGACATATCAAGACGCTCACGCACCGTTGCCGCCAAACGATCAAGAGCAGGCTCAAGATTATAGCACCCTCGCTTTCCCTGCCACATAGCCAGACCGCGCCGCTGACGCAGACCTTCGATAAACCAATGGCGAAAGGCATCGGCGTCATAAAGGCCATGGAGATACGTACCCCAGATCAATCCCTTGCCCGCAGCCACGCCCGGCGGCCCGTCGGTCAAAACCGGATCAAGCGCCACTCCGGATTCAGTCCGGCCATGGTGAATCTCATAGCCATGAACCGTAAACCCGGATGCCCTGTGGGTGAGGGACTGACGAGTCAAGGTTTTATCCTGATCAAGGACCGTGCTGATCGGCAAAAGCCCCAACCCGGCCAAAGTTCCACTGGCCTCAATCCCGTGAGGATCGCTAATCGCATCACCCAACATCTGGAAACCTCCACAAAGCCCAACGATCTCTGTCTCCCCCCGAGCTGCCAAACGCCTGATACCCTCGGAAAATCCAGACTCATTGAGATAGCGCAGATCTTCAATAACATTCTTGCTTCCCGGCAAGAGCACCGCCGCCGGGTCGCCAAGCTCATCCCCTGTCCGAACCACCCGCAACCAGACATCAGGCTCAAGCAGGAAGGGCTCGAAATCAGTAAAATTGGAGATATGGGGCAGATCAACCAGAACAATCTCAACTGATTCGGCAGACGTGGGCTTGGGGCGATTAAACAACCCCTTCTTGAAGCTTACCGAGTCCTCTTCCGGCAGCCCAAGATCAGAGAGGTTAGGGATCACCCCCAACACCGACCGGCCGGTATGCTTTTTAACGATCTCGAAGGCGGGATCAAGCAGCGACTCACGCCCCCGAAAGCGATTGACCACAAAACCCGCGACCAAAGCCCTCTCCCACTCTGCCATAACCTCCATGGTGCCGACAAAGGAGGCAAAGACCCCGCCCCGGTCGATATCGCCGACCAGCACTACCGGGGCCTTAGCGTAGCGGGCCATGGGCATATTCACAATGTCATGCCGCTTGAGATTGACCTCAGCGGGTGACCCGGCGCCTTCAAGGATAATCGCATCCATCTCACTGGCCAGCGAATCATAGGCCGCACAGGCTGCGGAAAAGGCATGGGGTTTATAGGCCACATACTCCTCGACGCTCTTGGTGCCGACCGAACGGCCATTGATAATCACCTGACTGCCGACATGGCTTACCGGCTTCAAGAGCACCGGATTCATCCGGGTGTCGGGATCAAGACGACAGGCCTGGGCCTGAACCACCTGAGCCCGGCCCATCTCTCCGCCATCACGGGTGACAAAGGAGTTTAGCGACATATTCTGAGACTTGAATGGCGCCACCCTGACCCCATCCTGAAGCAAAATCCGACAGAGGGCGGCAGTAATCACGCTCTTACCTGCATCGGAACTAGTCCCCTGAACCATCAACGCCGGGGTCCGGCGTCTGCGGGACACAACTCGCTTAGTAGCACTCATGGCTCCTAAGGCGTCGAGCAAGACCGCGTTCTCCTCAGCAGAGCGCACCGCCACCCGAAAAAAATCAGCGCTCAACCCAGTAAAATTAGCGCAATCTCGAACCGCCACCCCTTGAGCCAGAAGCGCCGCATAGACCTCGCTCCCCGTGCGAAAACCAGCTGGCAGGGTCAGCCACTGACAGAGAAGATAATTGGCCTGACCAGGGAAGACCTTAATCTCAGGCAAGGCCGCCAAACCATCCGCTAACTCCTGACGCAATCGAGATACCACCTCTTGACTCTGCCGCGCATACCCGTCATCGAGCAGTACCTTGGTCCCGAAGGCTAAGGCCAAGGAGTTGACGCTCCATGGCGGCAACTTGGCACGAATTTGTGCGGCAAGCCCTGCCCCGGCAAAGGCAAGACCCAACCGCAGGCCAGGCACGGCATAAAACTTGGTCAACGAACGAAGAACGACGAGATTTTGATACTGGGAGAGTAAGGACAGAGCTGAGGGCTGATCGACAACAAAATCGAGAAATGCCTCGTCAACCACAAAGAAGGTGGCAGGATGACGAGCCATCACCTCCTCCAACTGCGACAGCTCGAAACAGCGACCCGTTGGATTATTGGGCTGCCCAAGAAAGAGTACTTCCCCGCCGGTAAGCTCTTCTGTCAGGGCGTGCCAATCAATAGCAAAATTACTTTTCGACGACAACGACAGATAATGAACCTGACCACTAATCGCGGCAAAGGCCTCATGATAACCGAGGTAAGACGGCCCCGGGATCACCGCCCGCGCCACCCCCAAGGCAGCAGGCAGAGCATGAATGATTTCGGTTGAACCGTTGCCAACAATTATTTGACTGGGGTCAACAGCAAACCGGACAGCTGCGGATTGCCTCAACTCGTCATAATCAGGATCAGGATAATGAAGCAGGGCTTCCAGATTACGGCTGATCAGTGGCCGGAGGTATTCTGGCGGCCCCAAGGGATTGATGCTGGCTGAGAAATCAAGCAGTTCGCTCATCTTCCGGCCAGAGGAAGCGGCAAGCTTACGGAGATTGCCGCCATGGGTAAAAGGCGCAGCAGAGGCCAAATGCGGTATCAGATTCATGGCGGCAGAAAAAGAGGAAGACAACTAACAGAGGACCAACACGATAGATAAATGAAGGGACGCAACGTCGGATACGCCCCCCCAAAACCGCTCAATCACGAATTGACCTTATCCCCGGTCAAGTGCTGGTTCAAGGTCTCGGCCGCGTTTTTCAAGGCGCACAAGTCGCCGCACATGGAACACCCTTTACTGGACGATTTTCGCGATTCCAGGATGCCCCGGGCCAAATCGGGGAACAGCAGGTTGTCAAACTGCTTATCCCAGCGAAAATCACGTCGGTCCTTGCTCAGCTGTTTGTCTCGAACATCTGCGCGGCCTTTGAGCTTGACCACATCACCAATGTGGGCAGCCAGACGGGCAGTACGGACGCCGATGGCCACATCCTCCTCGTTGGGCAGGGCGAGATGCTCGGCAGGGGTGATATAGCAGATGAGATCGGCCCCGTACATCGACGAATGAGCCGCGCCGATGGCAGCGGTAATATGATCGAGCCCGGCACCGCAATCACAAGGCAAAGGTCCTAACATATAATACGGGGCATCGTTAGACATCTTCTTTTGCAGAATAATATTGGCCTCAATCTCATCCAGAGGCACATGACCCGGCCCTTCGACAATGGCCTGACAACCAGAAAGGCTGGCCCGCTCGGCCAATTCGCAGTTGATGATCAACTCAGCGACCTGGGCCCGATCCATAGAGTCATGAATAGCCCCGGCCCGGATACCATTGCCCAAACTGAGAACGGTGTCGTATTTCTTCAAAATCGAACACACCCGATCAAACTGCTCAAACAGGGGGTTCTCCCGGTTATTTTTCAACATCCACTGAATCATCATGGTTCCGCCCTTAGAACAAAGCCCACCGTAACGATACCCCTGGCGCTGCATCCGTTCCAGAGAGAAGAGATTGATCCCGCAATGAACCGCCATGAAGGCCATGCCGTCGGCACACTGTTTTTCTATAAGATCAAACATGGCCTCAGGGTCCATCTTGGTGGCGTCTTTATGTTTTTTGATGGTATCGCAAAAGGCCTGATAGAGCGGGACGTTACCCACCGGCAGAGAGACCGCCTGCAAAACCTCGCGGCGGATCTGATCAAGGTCGCCTGCCGCGGACAGCTCCATCAAGGTGTCAGCGCCAGTCTCCTCGGCGATCCGAGCTTTACGCTTCTCATGTTCAATATCACAGACATCACTAGAGGTGCCAATGGAGGCGTTAACCTTGGTCCGAAGCCCCTTGCCGATACCAACAACTCTCTTTTCCCGATGTCGTCCAGTAAGGATGACAATCTGGCCATCAACCATCCGTTCACGGATCAACTCAGGCGCCAAGGATTCCTGGGCAGCAACATCTTTCATTTCCTGGGTGATCGTGCCCTGCTGGGCCAGTTGCAATTGAGTACTCATGAAATTTCCTTTTTAAAAATTAAAGTAACTGCTCAGGTTATCGGTTTGCGGCTGACAGTTGCCGGTTAGTGATTGTCACCAATGACTGGTATCCGTGAGTCTGTTAACCGTAAACCGATAACTAATTACCGTTAACCTTCTAAATGATACTTTATTATTTAGCCGAGCTATAGACTTGTAGCCTACAGCAACCAGACGCCCACCCGTCCATCATGTCCATGACAGATGGCCATCGTTTTTATCCTCTACCCACTACCATCCTGCTGACAATATCAAGACAATCACCATCTCGGTCAGCTCACAGGTTGCTCCCAGGGTATCTCCGGTTGCGCCACCGATCTTTACCCGGCAGAGCCAGGCAAAAAGGAGCATAGCGACCAGGGCTATTGCCCCGGCGGCTAGGCCGGAACCGCCACACGCATACCAGCTACTGGAGTAGAGGACGCCCCCTGTGATGTAAACAATCTTTTTTTCTTGACTGGCGGCCTGATAAAAAAGAGCCGCCCGCCCTTCCTCTCCTCGAACATAGGGCAAGAACGCCATCATCAAGACCATCAGGCAACGCCCGGCAATGGGCATCAGGAACACGGCCGATGCCGCCTGGACCTGGGGGAGGCTCCCCAAAGCGACGGTTTTGGCCAACAAGACCATTACCAGAGCCGCAGCGCCCATACTGCCGATCTGACTATCGCGCATAATAGTAAGAATCTGCTCCCTCGGCCGGGCGCTCAACATTCCATCCGCCGAATCGGCCAAGCCATCAAGATGAAAGCCTCCGGAAATCGCTAACATCAGGAAAACCATGACAGCCGCAGCAGGCAAGGCAGGTAAAAAAGGCCATATCAACCAGGCAATAACAGCCATGATACAGCCGATAACAACACCCACAACCGGAAAGAAAACGAGACTGCGGGCCAAGTGCTGCTCCTCGGTCCCGAGATGACCAGGAACAGGAAGCACAGTCAGGAAGCGCAGCGCTGCGCAGAATCGAGCGATCATTTGTCCTCCCCGGCCACAGCGGCCTCGGAAAAAGTGGCGACTTCCATCAACACCCGAGCCGCTGACTCGACAATGGGCATGGCCAACGCGGCGCCTGTCCCCTCTCCCAAACGAAGATTCAAGTCGAGTAGGGGCTCAAGCCCCAATCGCACCTGCATCACGCGGTGCCCCGGTTCCATGCTCCGATGAGCGGCGATGACAAACTGGATGCTGTTAGGAGCAAGACACTGGGCAATCAAAGCGCCTGCGGTTGAAATAAAACCATCAATAACTACTGGTTTTCGTAACGCGGCAGCACCTAAGATCACCCCGGCGATACCGCCGATCTCAAACCCGCCGACCTTGGCCAGAACATCAAGGGCATCGCTGGGATCAGGCCGGTTTACGGCAAGCGCCTCCTCGATCACCCGTACCTTGGCCGCCAATTGCTGGTCATCAAGACCGGTACCACGACCGGTGACCTCGCTTGCCGAATGCCCGGTCAAAATCGCGGCAATGGCGCTGCTGGGGGTAGTATTGGCAATCCCCATATCGCCGGTGGCAAAGATATCGAAGCGGTCCCGATTCATCATCACCACCTCAATGCCCGCCTCCAAGGAACGCACCGCCTCATCTCTGGTCATGGCCGGACCTTTTGCCATATTGGCAGTACCAAACCCGATCTTCTTATCAATAATCTTGCCGGAGCTTGCGAGCGCAGACAAATCAGCAGCCACCCCCATATCAACCACAATCACCAAGGCTCCGGCCTGACGGGCAAGGACATTGATGCCTGCCCCGCCGTTGACAAAATTGGCGACCATCTGAGGCGTAACTTCTTGAGGAAATTTACTAACCCCCTCAACCGCTACGCCATGATCTCCGGCCATGGTAATGACGGCCTTGCGAACGACAGGGGGAGAGAGGGAACAGGTCTGCCCTGCCAGATCCATGGCCAGATCCATTAGCCGCCCCAATGACCAATGAGGGATTGCCAGCTGGTCCAACCGGTCCTTGGCCTTCTGTCGCCAAGCCAAATCCTGACCACTGATTTGCTGGATGGTCGTTTGCAAGAGACTCATTACTGTTTTCTCCTGGTGATCAAAGTATCAACCCAAACTTCTTCATGTCTGCTTCGACTCCATCATCCTTTAATTATATGTGGGATGCCGCAGACAACATAAGCAACACGGTCAGCAGCCACGGCCATGACCTGATTACACCGCCCCACCAGATCCCGATAGCGCCGGGCCAGAGCCAGTTCCGGCACCAAACCGCAACCAACCTCGCCACTCACCATAACAACCTCTCCCTCGCGAATCATTATGGCAGAGAGCACCTCCTCTGCCAACAGAGACATCTGGGCTTCCCCCAGGGCTCCTTCATGATCTGCGTACAATAAATTACTGACCCACAAAGTCAGGCAATCGATAAGAACAGAAGCGTCGGATGGCAAGGCATGCAACACACAAGCAATCGCCATCGGCTCTTCCACTGTCTGCCACCTTTGCCCCAAACGCCGTTGCTGATGAACGGCAATCCGGGCCTGCATCTCTGGATCATCTTCCTGACAAGGGGGACAAGTCGCCAGATAATACCGCGGCTCAGGCCAGTCACTGGCTAAAACTTCTGCGTAATCACTCTTGCCGCTCCGCGAACCGCCTGTCACCAAGGTGATCCGTGCCATTAGCTCTCCCCTCTCCGACCGCTAGCCAACGCTGTCAAATTCAATCCATGCAGCACCCCCCTATGACCATCAACCACAACCACGGTCAAGGCCGCAGGTGCAATAGCAAAAGAGAGGTAATTGGCAAAGGACAGACCTAACAGTGCACAGAGCATGGCCCGAATCACTCCGCCATGGCAGACAACCAGGACCTCCTTGTCAGGCAGGGCCACTATCGTCATAAGCCCCTCTTGTACCCGCTGCCGAAAACCTTCAACCGATTCACCTTCAGGGAACTGAAATGATGTGGGGTTCTGCTGCCATTCATCAACCAAGGCTTGATCCTGATCAACAATCTCAGGAAAGGAGAGACCCTCCCACCGGCCAAAATCGACCTCCCGAAGCGCCTCCATATCCATTAGAAGGCAGTCCCGCCCCCTAAGTGCCAGACTCGCGGTCTCCCTCGCCCTGTGCAGGGGACTGCATAGACAGCGAGTGACCCCTTTCGGCAGGACATCAGCAAGCTGCATGGCCTGTTGCCTGCCAAGTTCCGACAGAGGAAGATCAGTCGCGCCAATGTATCGCTCACTATATTGACTCCCTGTTTCACCATGCCGAGCGAGAAACAATCGCATAAAACAATGCCTTCTATCCTGGTAGCGCTCAAGCTCAGAGCCAAAAATCGATCAGGGGACCCGTCACGACAATAAAAAAACCCGAAATCGCCAACCACGCGACCCCGGGTTCAATTCGCACCAGAACAATAGATAAAGTTCAGGTTAAATCAATTGATGCCCGAGCGGGATTTATGGCCACGAAATCTGCTCGAAAACTCTCAGGCCGGTCTCCCGGCTTGTGGATCAACCTACTGACCGCGCCTTCCCATCCAAAAAAAGAACAGTGGCTTAATGCGGCGTTCGTCCTCACATACGGTTGCGGGACAGCGCCGGCATCACACCAGACTTCCCGATTATCCCCATTACCTGCAGAGGGGCACCTGAGAGCATATACTTCTCTTACAATTTAAAAAAAATCCTTAGCAGTTCTTGTATTCCCTGTCAACAACAAAACCAACCGAGCCAATCCCCCCGTGGATTATCGATAGAACTCTCGCTATGACCAATCCTGAACTCTTCTCGGCGTAGAGACTCGGAAAATACCAATTTACCATAACGCATAATCATAAAGCGACCTGCCCGACCTCGGTGTAAATATCTAATATAAAAACCGATCAAAAGGAGTTGCGATGGGTCGAGGTATCACCCTGTTACCATCACAACTCCCTCTCCCTGCAAAAAAATAAAAGAAGGCGGCAGAGCCAACAACCATCGGCAACAATTAGATAATCGAAGTAATTTCTATTAAAAAAGAGCAATATTGAGTATTCAAGAGATATGAGTTATCAACAAAATATCAAAACAGCCCAAACAAGTTCGCTAAACATACAAAACCATGTTACTTTTTCCCTCCCTCCTTCTGTCCCCTAGCCATCGGCACATTCCCCTTGCAGCAAGAGATAACATACTGATTATTAATAATAAAAAATATGTTGAAAATATCGGCTGACAGCCTCAGAAAATCCATTCAGATCAGCTTTGACAGCAGCCAGAGATTTCTATTACAACAGTCAGCCACAGGGAAGAGTCACTGAACATTCCTGGATTAAAAATGTGGCAAAATGTATAATTTAAGTAAATACTGGAACCCGGAAGACCACCCTCCAAGCAGGACGGGCTACCGAAACGTCATAAAATTCATCCTTGAGAAAAAACCAAAATGACCTGGCACCAGATTACAGACCACCTATCAGCCGAACTCCCCCAAGACCTTCACGCCCTGTGGATAAAACCACTCACATGTTCCCGCTTCGACGATGAGATTGTTGAACTCGGCGGGCCAGATCGCTTTTTCTGCTCCTGGGTTGCAGACCAGTATCTTTCCCAGATCAAGTCGGCCTTGGCAGCACATGGCAAACAAAACGCTCAGATTGTCTTTACCGTCACCGCGAACAGTTCCGGCACCCAAGATCTCAATCGAATGGCCCTACCGGCTCCGCCGACTCAACTCTGTCTCCCATCCATTAATAAAACACCATCTTTTGTCCGCACTTTGAATCCACGTTATGTATTTGATGAGTTCATTGTCGGCGCCAGCAATGAGATTGCCTTTTCCGCCTGTCAGGCCTTGGCCTGTGGAGACAAGACCCTGGGACAATGTCTGTACATCAACGCCGGCACCGGTTTAGGAAAAAGTCACCTCACCCATGCCGTCGCCCACCACGTTCTTGCCAACAACCCCCGGGCCAGACTCAATTACCTCACTGCCCAACAGCTTACCATGGACATGGTCCGGTCCATTCAATCTAAACAGATGGACGCATTCAAAGAGCGTTACCAGAACTCTGACATCCTACTCATGGAGGATGTGCAATCATTAACTGGTAAAGTCAAAACCCAGGAAGAGCTGGCCTGCATGCTTGATGTCCTGCTGGAAAGCGGCAAGACAGTGATTTTCACCGGCGCTCGGCCCCCACGCGACATTGAAGCTTTGGCGCCGGGAGTGCAATCACGCCTTTCATGCGGCCTGGTCACCGAAATATCCCAGCCGAACATCGAGACGAAGATCCTGATAGTCCTTCAAAAAGCACGAAATATCCAATTAATCCTTTCCGAGGAACTGGCAACCATACTTGCCGAAAGGATCAAAGGTGACATCCGCCAGATCAACAGCGCGGTTATCGGTCTGAAGGCCAAGGCCAACTTGCGACGAATGCACCCGGACATGGACATGGTCAACGAAGTCCTGGCCACCCTGATCGGCAAGCAACAACGCTTGACGCCGGAGGCTATTCGTGACTTCGTGGCGTGTCAGTTCAAACTCACCAGCGATGACCTCCTCTCCAAATCACGCAAGAAGACCATTGCCTTCCCTCGTCAGATCTCAATGTATTTTTCCAGAAAATATACTGAAAAAGGTTTACAAGAAATTGGCAGGGCCTTCAACCGTGACCACTCAACCGTGGTCCACTCCATCCGGGTAATCACCGAGTCCATCAACCAAAACGGAAGTGTCAGCGGTCAAGTAGACCTTCTGGACAAGAAACTCAACGCCCAGTTCCTGAGCTGCTAACGACACAACTGCCACACAAAAACGCCCCAAAGGAAGAACTTCCCTGGGGCATTGCCATCAGAAATACACTGGTTTGACCTTGGCCTCATCCTCTATCCGTGAGCCACCAACAGCAATTGCCATCGCTGTTTTCTTAGCCGACTTGATCATATCATTCATCCCTATTCCATCCCAGCCAAAACCACAGATATATAGACCAGGAAAATCCTGCTCCATGGCCTGCCTCCACCCCAGAAGCCGGGGATGATCCATCTCCAGTTGAGGTATTCCGTGTTCAGGACGGAGCACCTTGACAAAGATGGGGGGCTCGGGAAGTTCAATCAGTTGGGAGATATCGGCACATACCTTGTCAACTATCTCCTCATCAGAGAGGATCAGCCTGTCTGGATGACGACGTCCGCCAACCAAGGCTTCGATCAGCACCTGGCCAGCAGGCGCCCGGTCCGGAAACATATGAGAGGTAAACATGGCGCCAAGGGTAAAGCGCCCCTCCCGTTCCGGAGCCAGATAGCCAAAACCATAAGGCACCTTGGCGGAGGCGGAAAACCCTAGCACAACATTGATAATCTTTGATACCGGCACACAGCTGACTGGCGGCGGTTTTATTGCGGCCAGAAGCTGAAGGCACTGGTTAACCGGCACAGCCATCACCACGGCGCGTGCGGCAATCTGACCTTTATCAGTTTGAATCCGCCACCCATCAAGATCTTTTGACAGCCCCTGGACCAAGGTGTTACACTCCACCTCGTGCTGGCTAGTCAACACCTTGATTAACCGCTCCATGCCCTCTGGGAAGTTGAGCATTGATGGCAACCGGGTGAGTTTATCACCTCCGCTTTTCTTCTTGCGGATTAACCCGCGGATGACAGACCCAGCCTCCATCTCAAGCTTGCGGACACCTGGCATCACCGCATCAATGCAGAGTTTGCTATAATCACCAGCAAAGCTTCCCGTGACTGCCGCATCGACCAGAGGCAGGAGATCGGGCCCAAACCTGTACTCCACCCACTCGCCAATGGTCATCGCCTCGGAACGTGGCGATTTCCACAAATCGGCAAGTACCCGCAGCTTACCAAGTGAGGATATCAATGGCGTCGTCAATACTGTCTTAAGGCTTTGCGGCAGACGAACCAATGCCCCACCATGACATACATACCGATAAAAATCGCCTAGGGGTGCGGCCTGAGCCTCTTGATACAACCCCGTATCATGGAGCAGCTCCTGGCTCTCTGCAGTATTGTCAAGAAAACCATGCGGTCCCCACTCGCCTTGAAAACCAGCCTGCCGGAACGTCTGAACCGCCCCGCCAACTCGAGCGCTTTTCTCAAGAATAAGGGTGGTCAAGTCCGGGCTCAATCCCTTCACAAAATGGGCGGCGC
>VMSU01000176.1 GCA_013792005.1 Desulfobulbaceae bacterium | reverse complement strand
TGTAAACGATGCTGCCGGTGTTGTTGTGATGGATGCCACCGATAGAGGCAGGAGTCACATCGGGATCAGCGACATTATGACAGGTCAGACAGGTGATGTCGGAGTGGGGGGCTGCGCCGTTACCCAGGGAGGCATCTCCATCACCGTTGGTTCCAACCTTGGTTGTGCCGCTGCCGCCGGATGCGGAGGTATGACACATGATACAGGTATTTTTGTGGATTCCTGCGACCACGCCCAGGCCGCCATCGTTATGACAACCGCTGCAGCTTGCGTGGGTAACAAAGTGGCCGGAGTTATGGCCGCCATGGGTGGACACCCTGTCATTGTGGCAGTCAAGACAACCAAGATTGGCGCCGGTGGCGATGGCTTCCTGCACGCTTACATAACCGCTCATATTTGTGGTTCTGCTGGAATCATGGCAAAGCGTACAGCTGCCTTGATGCAGGGCATAGATGCCGTTAACTCCTGACCATGTGTTGGCGAATAACGGATTAGCCGAATCTGTTCCGCCTTGTCTGTGGCAGGTGTTACAGAGAGCGCCCACGGACAGGTCGGTTCCACGGAGTGAGACTGCATGAGTTGTGCTGTTGTGTTGATTGTGACCGGCGAAGTAGGTGGTATGGCATGTGACACATTCGCCTCCCGTGGTCTTGCCTGTGGCGCTGCCAATAAGGATTCCTGTTGTGCCGTTGTGACAGCTCAGACAACCCTGAGAAGAATGGATCTGTCCTCCTCCCACAAAGGGGGTAGTGTTTGCAACATGGCAGCCGACGCAGTTGGCGGTAATCGGGGAGCTGGCTGTGTTAATCTTCACCGTGGTGCTGTGGTTATGGGTGTGGTTGGTGAAGTATGGACCATGACAGGCCTCGCAATCGCCACCATTGGCAGGCATTGATGTTGCCTTGCCATATGGGGAAAGCAGGGCTCCGGTGCTTGGGTTATGGCAGGTGCTACAGGCGTCATGAACCTTATTGTCAACAGCGCTTACTGGAACCGAGATGGAGGTGCCTGCGGTTGCTGTATGACAGGATGTACAGTTTGTTGATCCTGATACTTGGCTAGCATGATTGATAGTGCTGTGACTTAGAAAGTACTGTCCGTGGCAGCCGACGCAATTGCCCGCTTTCATCGCAATTACTGTGGCCGGTGTTCCTGGATTATCGGCGGTGGCAACGCTGAGTAAATGGCCATCAGAGCCATGACAGGTCGAGCAGGTGTCATGAATTGTGTTGTCTGTCGGGTTCACTGGGGCGGTGGTTGAGGAGCCTGCAGTGGCGCTATGGCATCTGATGCATTCGTCGGATGAGGCGATGCGAGGTCCATGATTGATGGTGCTGTGATTGCTGAAATAATTACCATGACAGTAACTGCAATCACCTTGGCCCATTGCCGACACCGTGGCTGGGGTTGTCGGGTTGTTGGCTGCAGCTACGGAGAGCAATAGTCCGGTAGACTGGTGACAGGTGGCACAGGAGTCATGGACCATGTTATCGCTTGGGCTGACCGGGATACCGGTAGTTTTGCCGGCGGTTGAGTTGTGGCATTTATTACAGTTTGCTGAATCGGCAACAGTGACGGTGTGGTCAGTGAGAGCCAGATCCACTCGCACAAGGACATCGGTGGTGGCGGTTTGACCGCCGGCATCCTGGATGGTGTACGTAAAGTGTTCAAGGCCGATAAAAGAAACGGCAGGGGTGTAACTTAGAGCCTGTCCCCCGTTTATAATCGCCAGTGAGCCGCCATTGGAGGTCGTTCCAGTTGATAGAATTGCGATTGTATCGCCGGGGTCGGGATCGGAGTCATTGCTCAGCACATTGATGACATTACCGGTACTGTTTATCGTGAATCCTGAGACATTATCATAAATTGCGATTGGAGCGTTATTGATGGCGTTATCCACCGTAATCGTCACCAGTGCGGTGGCAGTGTTTATGCCGTCGGTGATGGTGTAGGTAAGGAATTCAGCGCCAACATAGCCATTAGCGGGTGTGTAGGAGATGGTTGTGCCATTGATCAGTGCTATGCCGCCATTGGAGGGCATGCCTACTGATTGAATGGACAGGGTGCCACCATCGCTGTCCGAGTCATTTGTCAACACGGCGAGAGATTGGCCGGTGCTGCTATTCATTGGTACAGTAAATGAGTCGTTCACCGCAGTCGGTGCAACATTGGTCAGTGGGTTCAGTGTGGTCTGGGTCGCAGCCCAGTTGTTGATCTGATAAGTCAATACCGAGCCCTCTCCAGGAGAGGCTCCGGTAAAGATTACCACATACGGGTCATATCCTGCCGTGATCAGGGCATTGTCTTGTGCTTGGCAGCGGTAATTTGGTGATGACCAGGTGCAGGGATAATCCACATAGGTTCCCGAACCATTGAGCCGCATCTTGGGCATTCGACCATCAGCACCTACTTGGACGTAGATTCGAAGTCGGTCTGGGTCTCTGGAGAGATCCCATGAGGAGGTTCGGGAGCCTTGGGTAATGGTCCCTTTATTTGCTGGAGGCCAGGTGAAGGTAGTGTCTTTTACCGGTACAGTGATATCGCCATAGTTATTGGAGTGAATCCGGACCTGGTACGGCATATTGGCAGACGAAGCGATGATCGACCAGTTATTGTTGCCCATGTTGTTCATGGAGACATTGGCCGTAGTGCCGTAATTCATCCATAAGGCGGTGCTTAAGGTGTTTTTGACTTGAACGTGCAGCTCTGATCCGGGGTTGTTCTGGTCCCACTCGGCCGTCACGGCAATCAGATGATCCTTGGTGTTTTTGACGAAGGCGACTTTTGTCCCCTTATCAGCGGATATAAGTGTGACTTGGGGGAGGTAGGTCGGCTGGTTGACCTCATATTCCCAGCGGGCCTTGGTGGGTGACCACGTCATCGGTGTTCCATTGACATAGATTGGCACAGCCTCCAGTCCGTCGTTAATCGCCCAGATGGTCATGATCTTGGTAACTGGATTCCAGTCGGCCTTGGTCACTGAGATTTTTTCTCCGTACGGTCCTGGGGCAGTGAGGGTGTTGATGAAATAGGGAACATTGGTGTAGGGGCCGTCAGCTGCACCGAACATCGTATATGATACGGAGGGTAGTCGGTCTGCGTAGCCGCTGACAGGGTTGGTATAGTAGCTGCCATAGCCGCTGAGATAACGCCAGCTGATTAATTCTCCGCTTGAGAAGGTCATGCCGGGGTTGGTCCGGGCCATGGTCCTGGCACTGGCTAACGTGTCGTCATTAAGAGATATAAGAGATGTGCTGCCGTAATAATCACTTTGGCTAGCATACCGTTGGTAGTTGTTTGTTCCGGTTCTTGCATTGAAAGAAGTGCTGAATCTTCTGAAGGTTTCAAGGCCAGGGTGATAGAACAGAGCTATTCGTGGTAACATATTGGCGACATTGGGATTGGTTCCACTGTCATCTATGATTAAGCTGTTTAACACCGGTGGGCCGGAACCCTTGGCTGCATCTCCCAGGAAGCCGTGGAAAGGCTTGACTATCGGTGCGGTTGGGAAGCCAGGGTTCAACCCGGAGTGACAGGCGAAGCACGCCTTGTAGTCATAGATCTGGATCGGAGTCCCGCTGGAGTTGAAGTTGGGGATATTGTGGGTAAGGCCAACTTCTAAAGAAGTCGGTTGTGCTCCGGTTGCCTGAGTCAGGTCGAACTTTTTCACCTCGAGTTCGGTAGCAGTTGAGTTGATGTGGCAGAGTTTGCATGCCATCTGTTTTGGGGCGAAGGAACCGATGCCGCGTGGGGTGTGGCAAGCCGCGCAATCACCGGCCTGGGCCTGCGCCGTTTTATGGTGGAATGAGGTGTCGGTATGACAGGTACGACAGGTACCTCCAGCAAGTGGCAGGCCGGTGCGCAGGACTGGTGGCGCTACATGACAGAGGCCGCACTTGTTGCGATGGACATTAAGTACCATGTCATTAGTTCCTTCAGGGTCGTGACAGGTATTACATGGCGACTCCATGGTCACATAGCCTGAAACGGAGTGATCAGGTGGTGTCCAGTGGCCTGGGATAATGGCCATGGTGGCGGGTTTTGGTGGATCATCGGTTGAGGTGTTGATTCCGTTATGGCAGTCGGAACAGTGGATTGGGGTTCCGGTCTTACCGCTCGCGATCACCGACGCGAATCGGATATCACCATGGCAAGTGTAACAGGTCCAGCCGCGGTCATCGACATGATCGCTGACCACGTTGTCCTCATGGCAGCTATCGCACTGTTGGTCGAGGTCATCAAAGGAGACGGCGGCATCGTGCTGGGTGCGATGGAGAGTCTCGTTCTGAATACCATGGCAGTTCAGGCAGAAGACATCTGTTCCTGCCTGACCGGTGGCGATGGTGGTAATGATCGTTGGGTCGGAATTGTTGTGACAGGTGGCACAGCTCTTCCCATGGTTGGTGACGTGTTCGGTGACCATGTCATCGCTATGGCAGGAGGAGCACTCGGTGCTGTCTATTTTGGCATAGCTGTGGGTTACGGTTCCCGGTGCGATTTCTCGGGTTAGGTCGGATACATAGTGACTCTTGATCGAGGTGCCGTTCCCTGCCACAGAGGAGGTTACAGTTACAGTCTGTTCATAGGTAAGTGAAGGGACAGTCAACTCCCAACGGGTGGCGTAAGTGTTCCAGATCATCGCCTGATCAACCACCTGGGCTCCGTAAGTCAAGGTCAGGGTGGCATTCTGCAGATACTGGTTGGTGATAAATACCGTCAGTTCGCTATTGCCGGCTTCGTTCCAAACCGCTCTGGTGAATTCGAGTTTTTCCGGGAACGGGCCAGGCGTTGACAGGTTATTGAAATATGGCACGCTGTCGCTGCCGCTAGTGGAGCAGAGGCCTTCCGGGTCGTTGGTGGCAGGGATACATGGAACGCTGACATTCAGATGTGAGACAGAGCCCGTGTTCCATGGAGTAGCGCCGCGGCTGACGTTACGCATAAGGTTTCGGCCACGAGTATAGGAATCGGTGGACCGGGTCAGGTAGCGCAACCACTGGTACGGCATTCTGATCTCATTGCGGAATTCGTTGAAGATGTTTCGTCCCGGGGCGTAGCGCAGGGTGTCGAAGGGGAAGGTGTTGACATTCATCGGGTCAGGTGTTGGATATTCAATTGCCTTTGGTTTGGCGTGATGAAGTTGCCGGATTTGATGACAAGCCATGCATGACCCGTAGTTATAGATATCGATCTTTTGGTTGTTGGTGCTGGCGATGGTGTGGACCGGCGTTTGGGCGACCGTGGCGGCACCGGTGATATTGGCTGACTGTAGCCCATTCGGGAAGCTGATTGTTGCAGTCAAGGGACTTGGTGTGTTGGTATAGTAGTTGTTTTTATAGACCACCAGGCCGGTGCCTGTCTTCTCAACATGGCATTCACGACAAGCCATCTGGTAGGGGAGAGGACTGGGCAGCGCTGTATTGTAGGTCTGTTCCCAGCTTGGGCGAGGATCGGCGTGGCAGAAGCCGCAGTCACCTTGTTGGGTATGGGCGTTGGTGTGATGGTCATAGGTGTGGCAGGTGGTGCAATCGACCGGGGTGCCACTGCTGATACCAGCCTCGATGGCATTGATTACCGGCGGATCCTGACTCTTGTGGCACATGGAACAGTCCACATTGTGGATTGCTACGATTTGGTCGTAGGTGGTGTTCGGATGACAGGCATTGCATGAGGGTGTGCCGGTCATGGTGGTGTGGGTCGGGCCATGGTGGGTTCCGTGGCAGTGCATGCAGTCGCCGGAGGTGATCCCCGCTTTTAAGGTCGGCGGGGAGGTGTGACAGAGGGTGCAGTTGCCAAGGTGAATGGTGTTGACGATGTTGATTCCGTTGTGACAGACCTGACATTGAGGAGAGTATTTGATTGTGCCATGGCTGCCTCCGCCCGGATGTCCCGATGCCTTTTCCACATGACAGGTCACGCACTCCTTGGCGCCAGGCGTGGCGATGATCTGCAGGATGGAAATACCGGTGCCGATGCCGCTCTCCCTGGTCGCCGTATGACAAGTGTCGCAGGAATTTAAACCGGAGGCGGTAATATCATGCAAGGTATTGATATCGACCATGTCGGTCAATGGACCGTGACAGGCATTGCAGGTGCCGGTGATGCTGATTGAGGCATGGTTTATGCTCAGATCATGATCTATGAGGTGACACTCGGCGCATGTGTCGGGGTTGCCGTCGTTGATCGCGGATGTGACTTCAGGGCGAGCGCTGGTATGGCACGTGAGGCAGGCGCTGATAGCTCCGGAATGGACTGTCTCAATACTATTCCAGGTGGCAAGAGTACCATGACAGCTGTCGCAACCTGTGTCCGTGGTGATATTGTGGGCCGGATTATGGGCAGCGTGACACTCGGCACAGGTGTCGACGCTGCCGTCATTGATGGCCGCAGTCACTTGCGGTCTTACGCTGGCGTGACAGGTGTTGCAGGCGCCAGGGCCATTAGTTGCTACATCATGCAAGGATTGAATGGCCGACCACGTGCTCACGTTACCATGGCAGTCCGAACAGCTGGTGTTGGTGCCGACATTGTGAGTCGGACTGATCGGGGTGTGAATGGTAACAAACTCTGGGCCATGGCAAGTAGTGCAGGTGTTTGGGTTGCCGAAGCCTGGATCCAGATGGCCATGGCCATAGGCTAAGCTCGCTGCGGCTAGGGTGTAGTCACCGTTGCCTGGGTCAGTATGGCAATGAGTGCAGGTGCCATTATGGGTCGTACTGATCGGTTCAATGGCTGCTGTCTCATGGCAGGCACTGGTTACACAGGTGGGTGTCGTCTGTAAATAGCCTGTTGTGACATGATTCATGTGTTGGATTGGAGCAGCCTTATCCTGATGGCAGTTCAAGCAGTTGGTCGGGTTGGCGGCAAAGGTGATGACATCTTGAATGGTGGTGCCGACCTTGAAGCCTGGGTTGATATCCCGGGTGGCATTGTGGCAGGTTCCGCAATTGTTAAGGTGAGTTAACAGAACATTAGGCCAATTGCCGGCATGATGGCAGTTGGAGCAGGGTTGGCCGTTGGCCTGACCGAGGTCGGTAAGTGGATTAATATCAACATTATGGTCAATTGTGCCACCGGTCGAGCCGTGATCGTGACCAGAGAAGTAGGAACTGTGGCAGTTGATGCATTCGCCGGTGCCGTTGACGGCGGAACCGATACGGGCTCCAGTGCTGGTGTTGTGACAGGTCTGACACCCCCCTGTCATATGGACTTCTCCACCAGCGGTGAACGGTGGAATGGTGGCACTGTGGCAGCCCACGCAGTTGGCTGTGATCGGTGTCGCTGTGACGTTGACTGCTACCGAGGAGGCATGACTGTGAATGTGGCCATTGAAATAGTTGGCATGACACTCGATACAGCTGCCACCGTTTCCTCCATTGATAGTGGCGTCGCCATGGCCGTTTATCCCTAGTTGTTGATTTCCGTTGGCTGGGTCATGGCATGAGGTACAGGAGGCATGCACAGAGGTGATGATGTTGCCGGTATGGCAGTTAATGCACAAGGGGGTCGTAGTAACAGTGGTGGCATGAGAGTGGCTGTGGGCAGTAAAGTACTCGGTGTGGCATTGAGAGCAGGTTGCTCCACGGAAAATGGTGGTGACCTCCGGCCGGTTTGCGGGATTTTCCAATGCTGGTGGCGAGGTGTGGCAATGCGAGCACTTGTTGGTGTGCACCTCAAATGGACTGTTTGCAGGATGACAGACGGCAACGCAGGTCGGGTCGTCAAGGATGATACCTGCTCCGGTGGCTGAGTGATCAGATGGCAGATGGATAGCCGGGGCCAATTTGTCTTGGTGACAGTTCAGGCAGTTGATGGTTCCATGGTTCGCGGTCGTAATGACCATAGCTATTGTGGTTCCTGTCGGTGCTGCCGGATTGATATCACGGGTTGAATTGTGGCATGTGGTGCAGATACTCAGATGGGTGGTCAGGATATTAGGCCAGTTCTGGACTGAATGACAATTGGAACAAGGTTCAGAGTCAGCTTGACCTAAGTCGGTTGCCGGGTTGATCTGGATCGAATGGTCAATTGTGCCCCCTGTTGAACCATGATCGTGGCCGGAGAAATAAGCGGTGTGGCAGTTCTTGCATTCGCCGGAGCCGGTGACTGCAGATCCGATGCGCGCTCCGGTGGATGCAGCGTGACAAGTTAGACAGCCGCCTGTGCTATGGGCTTGGCCAGCGCCAACGAACGGCGAACTGGTTGCGCTGTGACAGCCGATGCAGTTTGTTGTAGCTGGTGTGGATGAGACATTGACCGTAACACTTGCGTCATGATTGTGGGTATGGCCGTTAAAGTAGGCATTGTGGCACTGGGCGCAGGTTCCTCCTGTGCCGCCGTTAACCGTGGCGTCACCATAGCCGTTAACACCAACCCAACGGGCTCCATTGTCCGGGTTGTGGCAGGTGCTGCAGGTGGTATGGACGGTAGTAGTGATGTTTCCGGCATGGCAGGTTACACAGAGTGCTGTTTCAGTTATTGATGCCGCATGATTGTAGGTGTGGGCTGCAAAGTACGTGGCATGGCAGCCGCTACAGGTAGCGCCTCGGACGATAGTGGTGGCCTTGGGCCGGTTAACCGGATTTTCCAAAGACGGTGGTGAAGTGTGGCAGTTGGTGCAGCGGTTGGTGTGCACCAAGAGGGGGCTGCTCGCTGGGTGACAGAGAGCGACGCAGCTTGGGTCGTCAAGGATAATGCCTGCCCCGTTTATAGAGTGATCAATCGGCAGATGAACTGCTGGCGCTGTTTTATCCTGATGGCAGTTCAGGCAGTTTACTGTGGTGTGGTTAGCGTTAGCTATCACCGTTTGGACCGTAGTCCCGATTGGGGCGGTAGGGTTGATGTCACGGGTTGAGTTATGACAGGTGGTGCAGATGCCGAGATGGGTCGTGAGAATATTGGGCCAGTTCTGAACCGAATGACAGTTAGAGCAGGGTTCGGAGTCGGCTTGACCCAAGTCGGTCATGGGGTTGATCAAGATGGTGTGGTCAACCGCTCCACCAGTAGAACCGTGATCGTGTCCGGCAAAGTATAAGGTGTGGCAGTTTTTGCACTCTCCAGTCCCGGTGGCGGCGGAACCGATACGGGCCCCGGTGGAGGCTGAGTGGCACGTCTGGCAGCCATTGGTTTCGTGGACCTGGCCGGCAGCAATGAACGGCGAGATAGAAGCGGAATGACAGTTTATGCAGTTTTCGGTCGCCGGGGTTGATGAGGTATTTATCGCAACCGAAATGCCGTGGTTGTGGCTGTGGCTAGTAAAGTAGCTGGTGTGGCATTGAGCACAGGAGCCGCCGTTGCCGCTATTAACTGTGGCGTCACCATGGCCGCCCACACCGATGCGCCGAGCACCTGTTGCTGGGTCATGACAGGACGCGCATGATGTATGGACTGTGGTGGTGGCGTCGCCGGTATGGCAGGAAACGCAAAGGGGTGTGGCTGTTACCGTAGTGGCGTGGCTGTGGCCGTGAGCATTGAAATAGGTGGTATGACACCCGGTGCAGGTGGCGCCGCGGAGAATGGTGGTGACGTGGGACCGGTTGATTGGATCTTGCAGAGCTGGTGGAGAGGTGTGGCAGTTGGTGCATCGGTTATTATGAACTGCCATTGGGTTGTTGGCAGGGTGGCAGAGTGCCACACAGGTTGGCTCATCCTGGATGATGCTAAGTCCAGTGGTCGAGTGATCCGTTGGGGTGTGGGCGCTTGGCGCGGCTTTATTGGCGTGGCAGTCAAGGCAGTGGATGATTCCGGTGTAGCTTGAGATTACATATTGAACTGTGATCCCAGCCGGGATGGTTTGATTGATATCACGGATCGCATTGTGACAGGTTGTACAGAGGTCGAAATGGGTGTTCAGGATATTGGGCCAATTCTGGATTGAGTGGCAATTCGAGCAGGGCTGCGAGTCAATTTGTCCCAGATCGGTAGTCGGGTCGATGGCGACAGAGTGATCTATTGAACCACCGGTTGAGCCGTGATCATGGCTGGTAAAGTAGGTGGTGTGGCAGTTGATGCATTCTCCTGAGCCATTCAAGGCTGAGCCGATCAAGGCTCCGGTTGCGGAGTTGTGGCATGTTTGACAGTTGTTTGCGGCATGGACCTCACCGGCGCCGATAAAAGGCGATGCCGTGGCAACATGGCAGCCCGAACAGTTCACTGTGGTAGGCGTCGTTGCCACGTTCTTTTTTACCTGGATGCTGTGGTCATGGTCGTGGCCGTTGAAATAGGCGGTATGGCAGGTGGCGCAGGATCCTCCATTGCCGCCGTTGACAGAAGCATCACCGTTGCCGTTGACTCCGATAATCCGAGCACCGTTGATGCTTGAGTGGCAAGTAAAGCAGTTGTTGTTGTGGACTGTGGTGATGGTGTTGCCGAGATGGCAGGTCGCGCACAGCGCTGTGCTGGTTACGGTTGTTGAGTGGTCATGCCCGTGGGGACCGGTAAAGAAGTTTGCGCCGTGACAGATGATACACTGGGAGTTTGGGGTAATTGCGATCGCCAGCGGTCTGTCGGCCGGATCTTGCAGGGCAGGTGGTGAGGTGTGGCAATCTCCGCACTTGTTGCCATGGACTGCGATCGGATTGTTGGCCTGATGGCAGCCGACACAGAATGGGGTGTCGAGTACATGACCGGTGCCGGAGAGCGAATGGTCGATATGGAGGTGAGGGGCCGGTGCGCTCTTGTCCTGATGACAATTCAGGCAATTGACGGTCGTTTGGTTGGCGTTCAGGATCACCATCGGAACTGTGGTCCCGGTTGGTTGACTTGGGTTAATGTCACGGGTAGCGTTATGACAGGTGGCACAAAGAGAATGATGGGAAGCGAGGATATTCGGCCAGTTCTGTACTGAGTGGCAGTTTGAGCACGGCTGAGAGTCTGCTTGGGCGAGGTCGGTGGTCAAGTTGATTTGTATGGTATGATCAACTGTGCCTCCGGTGGTGCCGTGGTCATGTCCGGTAAAGTGACCGCTATGGCAGGTGATACATTCACCTCCGCCAGCAATTGCCGGAGATTTGAGTGAACCGTTGGTTGTTGTGTTGTGGCAGGTGGCGCAGCCATTGATCCCATGGACTTGGCCTACTTCGATAAACGGAGTGGTGGAAGCGGAGTGACAGCCGATGCAATTGGCTGTTGCCGGTGTTGGTGCCACGTTTTTCTTGACTTGGGAGGTATGATTATGATCGTGACTTGCAAAGTAGCCGTTATGACATTGGATACACGAGCCGCCGCTTCCTCCATTGATTGTAGCATCGCCATTTCCGTTGATGCCAACGATTCGAGCCCCGTTGACACTTGAGTGACAGGTAAAGCAGCTATTGTTATGGACCGAGGTAATAATGTCGCCGGTGTGGCAGGTCTGGCACAGGGCAGTGCCGGTGACGGTTGAGTTATGGTTATGGCCATGGGGGCCGGTAAAATAATTTGCGCCGTGACACCCGATACAGGGCGAATCAGGGGTGATGGCTATGACCCGTGGCCGGTTGGCTGGGTCTTGCAGTTGAGGTGGTGTCGTGTGACAGTTACCGCACTTGTTGGAGTGGACTGTCATTGGAGAACCTGCCTGATGACAACCAATACAGAGTGGGGTGTCAAGGATATGGCCGAGGCCGGCAGCAGAGTGATCCGAATGGAGGTGGGTAGCCGGCGCCGTCTTATCCTGATGGCAGTTTAGGCAATTAATCGTGGTCTGATTGGCATTGGTAATAACGGTAGCGACCGTAGTGCCGGTAGGTGATAGCGGGTTGATATCACGCACCGCATTATGGCAGGTGGCGCAACCGCCAAAGTGGGTGGATAGAATATTCGGCCAGTTCTGAATTGAGTGGCAGCTTGAGCAAGGCAGCGATTCGGCTTGTCCGAGATCGGTTGTCGGGTTGAGGAGGACTGTATGGTCAATGATGCCGCCGGTTGAGCCATGGTCATGACCGGTAAAGTAGGTGCTGTGGCAGGCAACGCACTCACCTCCACCAGGGATAGCCGGAGATTTTAGGGCGCCGTTAGTTGTCGTGTTGTGACAGGTGGTGCAACCGTTAGCTGCATGAACTTCGCCAATGCCGACAAACGGCGTGGTGGTGGCGTTGTGGCAGTTCACACAGTGGGCGGTGGCAGGGGATACGGCAACGTTTTTCTTGACCTGAGCGGAGTGGTTGTGGTCATGGCTTGCGAAGTAGCTGCTATGGCAATCGGCGCATGCGCCTCCATTACCGCTATTAACTGTGGCATCGCCGTTGCCGTTGGCTCCGACTATCCGAGAGCCATTGATGTTCGAGTGACAGGTAAAGCAACTATTGTTATGGACTACGCTGACAGTATTGCCGGGATGACAGGCTACACATAGCGGAGTGGCAGTTACGGTCGTGGTGTGGTCATGGCCATGAGTAGTGGTGAAGAAGCTAGCCCCGTGACAGACAATGCACTCTGAGTCAGGGGTAATGGCAACTACCAGAGGTCTGTTGGCTGGGTCCTGCAACATGGGTGGGGTGGTGTGGCAATTGCCGCATTTGTTGGAGTGGATAGCCATTGGGTTTGCCGCAGGATGGCACCCGACACAGAACGGGGTGTCAAGGATATGGCCAAGACCAGCCGCGGAGTGGTCGATATGGAGGTGTATTGCAGGTGCGGTTTTATCCTGGTGGCAGTTTAAACAATGTACCGTGGTCTGGTTGGCATTGGCAATCACCATCGGGATGCTGGTGCCTGTGGGTTGACTAGGGTTAACATCACGACCGGCATTGTGACAGGTGGCGCATCCGCCAAAGTGAGTTGTTAAGATGTTGGGCCAGTTCTGGACTGAATGGCAATTTGAACAAGGTTGGGAGTCTGATTGCCCAAGATCTGTTGCCGGGTTGATCATAACGGTGTGGTCAATAGCGCCACCGGTATTTCCGTGATCGTGGCTGGTAAAGTAGCTGCTGTGACAGCTGATACACTCACCGCCGCCAGCAATTGCCGGGGATTTAAGAGAGCCATTGGTTGTTGTGTTATGACAGGTGGCGCAACCGTTAGTGGTATGGACCTCTCCATTGCCGACGAATGGTGCGTTGGTGGCTATGTGACAGCCGATGCAATTGGCTGTTGATGGTGTAGTGGCCACGTTTTTCTTGACTTGGGCGTTGTGATCATGAGCGTGACTGTTGAAATAGCCAAGGTGGCACTGCGCGCAAGTCCCCCCATTACCGCTGTTGATTGTGGCATCGCCATTGCCGTTGACTCCAACTCTTCGATTACCGTTGGCTGGGTCATGACAGGATGCACAGCCGGAGTGGACCGAAGTGATGAGGTTGCCGGTATGGCAGTTTACGCATAGGACGGTGGCAGTGACAGTTGTTGTGTGATTGTGGCTATGGCTGTTGAAATAGGTGGCATGGCAGCCGGAACAAGTCGCTCCTCGGATGATTGTAGAGGCCCAGGGTCGGTTTGCTGGGTCTTCCAATGAGGGTGGGGCGGTGTGGCAGCTGGAACAACGACTGTTGTGGACGGACATCGGGTTATTTGCCGGATGACAGACCGCGACGCAGGTCGGTGTGTCAAGGATGATGCTCAAGCCAGCTGCTGAGTGGTCAACAGAACCATGGGCAACAGTGGCGCCTTTATTTAAGTGGCAGTCGAGGCAATGGATTGTACCTGAGATGTAACTGGCGATAACATAGTTGACAGTGACCCCCACCGGTGCCGCAGGGTTGATATCCCGATTGGCATTGTGGCAGGTGGTACAGACTCCGAAATGGGTGCTTAAGATATTGGGCCAGTTCTGTGCCGAGTGGCAGTTGGAACACGGTTGGCTATCGAGCTGACTGAGATCAGTGGCTGGATTAATGGCTATGGCGTGATCAACGGTTCCGCCGGTTGTGCCGTGGTCATGACCGGTAAAATAGGTGGTATGACAGTTTTTGCATTCTCCCGTGCCGTTCAGGGCTGAGCCTTTAAGGGCGCCCGTGGTCGAGGTGTTGTGGCAGGTGGCACAGGCGTTAGCCGCATGCACTTGGCCCGCACCTACGAAGGGGGAGGCGGTTGCGCTGTGGCAGCCTGCGCAGTTGACCGTTGTTGGGGTCAGCGCCAGGTTCTTGGCGACAGTGGCGTTGTGGTCGTGATTATGGCTGTTAAAGTAAGTGGCGTGACAGGAGGCGCAGGAGCCGCCATTGCCACCGTTGATTGTGGCATCGCCATTGCCGTTGATGCCGACGATCCTGGCGCCGTTGGCACTGGAGTGGCAGGTAAAGCAGTTGTTGTTGTGGACCGTTATGATTGAGTCGCCGGTGTGGCAATTGACGCACAAGGCAGTGGCTGTGACGGTAGCAGCATGGTTGTGTCCATGTGGTCCAGTGAAGTAGGTGGCGCCATGGCAGCCTATACACTCGGAGTCAGGGGTTATTGCGACCACTCGTGGGCGGTTAGCCGGATCTTGAAGTAGCGGCGGGGTAGTGTGGCAGTTGCCGCATTTATTTGAATGAACTGTCATGGAGTTGCTGGCGGGGTGACAGCCGACACACAGTGGAGTGTCAAGAATGTGGCCAAGGCCGGTTGCTCCGTGATCGATATGGAGGTGGGTGTTTGGCGCAGTTTTATCCTGATGACAGTCGAGACAATGGATCGTTGCTTGATTAGCATTGGCGATTACCATTGCTACTGTGGTGCCGGTGGGTGATTGCGGGTTAATGTCGCGGTTGGTGGTATGGCAGGTGGTGCAGCCACCAAAGTGAGTAGACAGGATATTCGGCCAGTTTTGAACCGAATGACAATTAGAGCAAGGCTGTGAATCGGCCTGACCCAAGTCGATAGCTGAAATGATTTGCACGGTATGGTCAACCGCCCCACCAGTCGAACCATGGTCGTGACCGGTGAAGTAGGTGATGTGACAGGTAACGCATTCACCTCCACCAGCCACAGCTGGAGCTTTCAGGGTGCCATTAGTCGACGTATCGTGGCAGGTGGCGCAGCCCTTTACGGCATGAACTTGGCCGGCGCCGATAAAGGGTGAGGTTGAGGCGATATGGCAGCCTACGCAATTAACAGTGGCCGGAGTACTGGCCGTGTTCGTATTGACCTGAGCGCTATGGTCATGATCATGGCCGTTGAAATAAGCAATGTGGCAGTCGGCACAGGTGCCCCCGTTGCCTAAATTGATAGTAGCGTCACCGTTGCCGTTAGCCCCCACGATTCGGACACCGTTGACGCTGGAATGACAGAGGTAGCAGTTGTTGTTGTGTGTCGAGCTTACCGTTTCGCCGCTGTGGCAGGTGATACAGAGCGGAGTCGTGGTGACGGTAAGCGAATGGTCATGGCCATGGGTCGTGGAAAAGAAGTTAGCGCCATGGCAGACAATACACGCAGAGTCCGGGGTGATATTGACAACAAGCGGTCTGTTGGCTGGATCTTGAAGCTGCGGCGGGGTGGTGTGGCAGTTCCCGCACTTGCTGGAGTGTACGGCCATTGGGTTGTTGGCCGAATGACAGCCGATACAGAATGGGGTGTCAAGGATATGGCCTAAGCCTGATGCGGAGTGATCGATGTGGAGGTGAGTATCAGGCGCACTCTTGTCGCGATGACAGTGTAAGCAATGTACGGCTGCCTGGTTAGCATTGGCAATAACCATGGGCACGGTAGTGCCTGTAGGCGTTACTGGGTTAGTGTCGCGGGTGGCGTTGTGGCAGGTGACGCAGCCGCCGAAGTGGAGCGTCAGGATTTCAGCAAAAGTGCTGATTGTGTGGCAGTTGGAGCATGGTTGCGAATCGGCCTGGGACAAGTCACTGATTGGGTTGATTTGGACGGTGTGGTCGATAGTTCCGCCGACGAATCCATGGTCGTGACCATTAAAATAGGTAGCATGGCATGAGACGCACTCGCCTCCTCCGGTTATAGCTGGAGCTATGAGGCTGCCGTTGCCTGCCGTATTGTGGCAGGTGGCGCAGCCCAGTGCTGCATGGACTTCGCCAGTGCTGACGAACGGCGAGTTAGTTGCCGTATGGCAGCCTGTACAGTTGGCAGTTGTAGGAGTAGTGACAACATTTTTGGTAACTTGGGTTGAGTGGTTGTGGGTATGTCCGGTAAAGTAGTTGGGGTGACACTGGGTGCAGGCGCCGCCGGCGCCGCCGTTGACCGTGGCGTCACCATGACCACCCACACCTACGATTCGTGAACCGTCAGCGGAGGAGTGACAGAGGAAGCAGCTATTGTTGTGAATAATGCTCACAGTGCTTCCAGAATGACAGTTGATGCATAACGCTGAGTCTGTGATTGTTGCCGTATGATCATGTCCATGGCTGGTGGTAAAGAAGTTAACGCCATGACAACCGACGCACTGTGAGTCTGGAGTAATGGCGAGGACCAAAGGTCGGTTGGTTGGATCTTGAAGTTGTGGTGGGGTGGTATGGCAGTTACCGCATTTGCCTGAGTGGACAGTCATCGGGGCATTAGCCGGATGACAGCCGATACAGAACGGGGTGTCGAGAATATGGCCTAGACCGGTGGCTGAATGGTCAATGTTGAGATGGGTGCGGGGAGCCATCTTGTCTTGATGGCAGTTGAGGCAATTGACAGTGGTCTGGTTGGCATTGGCGATGACCGAAGCTATCGTGGTGCCAGTCGGTTGGCTCGGATTGATGTCGCGGGTGGTGTTGTGGCAGGTGGCACAGCCCCCGAAGTGGAGGCTCAGGATCTCGGCAAAAGTGTTGACTGTGTGGCAGTTTGAGCAGGGTTGGGAGTCGGATTGTCCGAGATCAACGGCCGAGTTGATTTGTATTGTGTGCTCGGTGGTTCCGCCAGAGACACCATGATCGTGGCCGGTGAAATAAGCGCTGTGACAGCTGACACACTCGCCACCGCCAACTACGGCGGGGGCAATTAGCTCTCCGTTGATCGTTGTGTCGTGACAGGTGACGCAGCCTTGAGAAGCATGAACTTCACCTAGCGCAATAAAGGGTGATGTGATGGCGCTATGGCAGCCGGTGCAATTGGCGGTGGCAGGGGTAACTGCAACGTTCTTAGCTACTTGATTTGTGTGGCTGTGGGTGTGGCCGCTGAAATAGGCAGGATGACATTCAGCACAGGTGCCGCCTATGCCGCTGTTTACAGAGGCATCGCCACGACCGTTAGCG
>VMSU01000175.1 GCA_013792005.1 Desulfobulbaceae bacterium | reverse complement strand
TGGTTGTTTGCTCGTGCCAGGTCCACGACATTGGAAGTTCTGGACCACTTTGCTCCTTTGTCCGGGTCTCCCAGATATGCCCAGTCCAGGATTTGGTCCTGGGTCTTGCACTGCAGGCATACCGGGTTGGCTGCGGCAGCGCTTTGGGGGATAAAGGCCTTTTGTTCATTGGAACCAGGGATGGTGTCCACCAGATAATCCCAGGCCTTTTTGCCGCCGGGCTCAGCGACATACAACCAGCCATTTTTCGGTTGGAAGCGGCCACCAAAGGCTCGATCCACGACGAATTGGTCGACCAGCATCCAGTTGTGACTGCGGGTCAGGGCGTGTTCCTTGGTGAAACCGTGACCTGCCATCAGTTTGTCCCAGTAGGGGTTTGGCGCCCGGTTGGTGAGTTGTGATTTTTCGTCCCGGGCTGGCCGGTGGTAGGAAGTCTCGTTGAAGCTCTGATGCTGTTCCTTGTGGCAGGCGCCGCAGGCCTCCCACGACAGGTTGGTGCCTGGACGGTTGGCGGGAGATTGGTCTTTGAGGTGAGCGGCTAAGCCGGAGTGGCAGGAAGAGCAGTTGACTCCCCCATGTTTACTGCCTTGGTGCAGTGATTGCACAGCATCGTGGCATTGGTAGCACTCTTCTGCCTTGACGTTTTTCTCTTCGGCGGCCATGGCAGGGCTGCTAATAAGTGCCAATAAGAGCATGGCCATTAGTACGGGATGCTTTTTTTTCCGTGGTCCTGTTTTTTCCATTTTTCTCCCCCTTCTGCCTTGTGTTTGTGAGGTGGGCGTGTGCCCGCTGTCCGAACTTAAGAGCGTAGTTGGTCGATATTTCGTAAACGTTCACCGGGCACCCCATCTGCTTCGCAGTCTCGCAAACTCGCTTAGCTGTTAGCGGCCTGCTCATGTGCAACTAGCACACTTCGCAGATCGCTTTATTGACCGACGAAGCGGGTCAATATAAATCGCGCAGGTAAGCGACCGTCGGGAGACTCCGGCTGGGGCACCCGGTAAACGTTTACAGTCTGGTGAAATCCGCACGTTCAACGCTTCTGGTGAACAATTACTTAAAACTCGATAATAATTGGTCCTCGTTCTCTCATTTCTAGTGACCAATACAAAAAATCAGCATCAACCATCTACTAGATCATCCAAAAGATGGCAAGGAAGAGAAGATCACCTTTCTCTGGATTTTAGGAAAAAACCTTAGTATATAAAAGCTCATGCAACAATCATCCGTTCTTGACGCCATTTTTCACCGCCGGAGCATCCGAGATTTTACCGCTGAACCGGTAACAGAAGAATTACTTCGAGAAGTTATCAGAGCAGGGATCTGGGCCCCTTCCGGGCTCAATAATCAACCATGGCGATTCCGCATCATTCAAGATGCGGAGTTAAAAACCGCACTTGCCGAACAAACAACGTATAGCCACATTATCCTCGCAGCCCCTGCTTTAATTGCAATCTACCTTGATAACGCCGCCATCTACGATCCCGTTAAAGATCACCAGGCGGCAGGAGCCTGCATCCAAAACATGCTCCTGGCAATTGAAGCGCTTGGACTAGCCGGTGTGTGGCTTGGCCAGATTCTAAAAAACAAATTAATGGTTAACTCTATCCTCAGCGTCAGCAACCAGTTCGACCTGATGGCGATAATCGCTATCGGTTATGCTAAACACCATAATCAAAGCTCTTCCCGTAAACCCCTTGAACAATTCTTGATCTAAATTATATGCACAGATAAAACAAAGGAGGAATCCCACCATGGCTACAATCAGCAATGTATGTAAAATTCTATTCACCCTGTTAATAGTTTCATGGCTCACCGGGTGTTCAAACATGAACCTCGGCCCCACGAACCAGTCTGATGGAACATCAACCAGCAACACGTACTACCCGACCAAATTCCGTGACCTGGAAGTTCCCAATGAGCTGACCCTTGACAGCAGCAAGACGCTCTACGTCAACACAAGTTCCTTTGCTGGTGGAATTGTGTACATGACCGGGAGGCTCGAAGTCAGGTCGTTAACCGACTTCTTTACCCGCACCATGCAGCAAAACGGATGGAAATTAACAGGTGAAGCTCATTATAAAAATGTGCTCCTGGCTTTTTCCAAGCCCAACAAGAATTGCATGATCACACTGTATGAAGGTGAATTAGGTACCAGCACCAAAGTCTACGCCTACATGACTGAGGATCTCACCTCAGGGGGAAGTAATGACGGTAGCTTATAATGCCATCCATGTTTCCACCACTTCCTTACACCACAGAGCTGTGTTGTCTCGTAATCAGCAAACTTCCGTATCCAATATTTCCCCAGGGTAGGTCTTACTAACATGTCACACCCTTTTACTGACAAACACATTCTTTTCGGCATCACCGGTGGCATAGCAGCCTATAAAGCGGCTGACTGGATCAGAGCGTTACGTCAGCGTGGTGCTGAAGTCACTGTGGTAATGACCGAGTCTGCCACTCGCTTTGTGACCCCCCTCACCTTTGCTGCCCTCTCCGGCAACAAGGTAGAATGCGAAATCTTTGATTCGCAGCATCCGGAGTCCATCGCCCACATAACTTTGGCAAAAAAATGTGATCTGATGATCATCGCTCCGGCAACAGCCAATACTATTGCCCGCTTGGCCCACGGCATGGCAGATACGCTGCTTTCAACGATTGCTCTGGCAACCCAAGCCAAGGTTTTGGTCTTTCCGGCAATGAATAGCGCCATGTATCTTCACCCCGCGACCCAAAACAATATCACTCAGCTCACCACACTGGACTATACAGTTATCCCACCAGACTGCGGCTCCATGGCATGTGGTGACCACGGTCCAGGACGACTTCCGGAATGGTCCACTGCCGAAGCCGCTATAGCAACCGCCCTCTCTGCGCAAGACTTGACCAATCAACATATTTTGATCACCGCAGGACCAACCCAGGAACCGCTTGATCCCGTCCGCTTCATCAGTAATCGCTCGACCGGAAAAATGGGTTATGCTTTGGCCAGCGCCGCCTGTCAGCGTGGAGCCATGGTGACTCTGATCTCAGGACCAAGTAATCTTCCTCCCCCCATCGGTGTCGAAATAATCCAGGTTCGAACTGCACTGGAGATGCGACAGGCAGTTTTCGAAAGATACCATGCCGCAACAGTGATCATCAAAACCGCAGCAGTCTCGGACTTCCGACCGAATACCATCTCCGATCAAAAGATTAAAAAGGTAGCCACAACATCTTCCTGCCTTGACCTGACTGCCAATCCCGATATTCTTTATGAACTCGGAGCACAAAAGGGAAAGGATTCCCGCCCCCTTTTGGTTGGCTTCGCCGCAGAAAGTGAAAATCACATTAAAGAAGGACTGCGCAAGCTGGCTAGTAAAAACCTCGATCTTATGATTGTTAATGATATATTACGACAAGACACAGGGTTTGCCGCAGATACCAACCAGGTCATCATCATCGATAAAAACGGAGGGACAACATCGCTCCCTCTACTCTCAAAAGAAGAAACATCCCACCGCATCCTTGATCGCATCTCTCAGCTGATCTGACCCGGAATAAAGTTGGTTTTTCTTTTCCACACAGACAGTTACCATCATTTTTTGTTGTACACCCCAGCTCAATCCGCTATACCTATTAAATATATATGGCATGGTTTGATGTCTTACTATCCAACATTACGGTAACTGTTCACACATTTTTTATATATGACCACACCTAGCGAAATCACTGCAACGGAAAGATTACTCGAGCTGATTCGCGCATCCTCTTCAACAGAAAAAAAAGACGCTGTTCATGGCAACAATACCTCTGATCTTATTTCTGAACCAAATCCTGACGTTCCAAGTCCTCAGAAAACTGAACCCCATTCTGCCAGCGCCACAACTGCAAGAGTATTAGCTCCCGAGAAAGACAATGAAATACCCCTGACATTAGAAACACCTGCCGATGAAGGTGACAACGCCCCCTCCCCTTCACCTCCCCTTGAGCAGCCCATATCTCCCGAGACTTCCACCACCAAAGATACCGACAAACTACTCGATTTGATTCGTTCGTCCCTCTCGTCAGAAAGAAAAGATGCTGATCAAGCAACCGAACTAACAGAGCCCATTGCCGATTTTGATTCCCAATTGCCAAATAAGCAAAATAGTATTGAACTAAGTGATCTTGAATCAACGGAAACTGCCCTAACAACCGATGAAGAAAGTAATTTCACACTCACGTTAGAAAATAATGAAATCAGCAATGATACTATTCTCAACGTTGAAAAACCTTCTCCGCCACCTCAGCCTGAGCAACCAAGTCCTTCAGATCACAGCATTGAGACTCCCGTGGCTGATGAATCAGCTCCTCTACTACCATCCGCGGAGAACAATAAACCTTCCGCCTCTTCACATCCACACGATGATGACGATGAAGATATCTTGCTGTTCCCCCAACCTGATCAGGCTATCCTCCATGGTCCGGAACATGAAGATGATAAAGTATCAGCATCGTTAACTCCACCCTCAGCTTTCAGCCTCCGTAGTCTTCTAAACTTAAAACGTCTTAGCTCAACAACCAAGACCACGATCGGCATCGATATCAGGCCTGGAGTAATCCATATTGTCAAATCACAAACCAACAAAAACGGGCCAGATCTTCTGGCTTACGAATCTGTCCCGTATGAATTTGCTCCTGTGGCAGAACCAATAAATCTGTTTGAGGACCAGGAATTCATGGCGGTCCTCTTTAAAACCGTGGCAAGCTTCCACACCAGCCAAGAACACCATGAAATTTGGTGTTCTTACCCTTTCGTAAAACCGGTTGAACTGCACAACATCACCATCCCCAAGGTAGCAGAAAAAGATCTTTCCACTGCTGTCTATTGGTCGGCAAAACGAGAGCTTGAATTCGATGAAACTATTCATATTTTCGACTACTTTCCGCTACAGGAGATCACCGAGTCCAACCAAGCGAAGATCCAGACGCTCGTCACACTGGCCCCACAAACTGAGGTTGATGGTGTAAAATCAATGTTCAAAAATGCCGGGTTCCCGCTGACTGGAATATCCTTTCCTGCCGCAGCAATCCAAAATTATTTACATCACGACCCATCAATCCCGACAGATCAACCTGTTGTCTACTTCACAATCCGAAAAAACTACTCCTTCATTGATCTTTTTCACCAAGGAAAAATTTTCTTTAGCCGGGTGATAAAAACCGGCACTGACAGCTTCGTCGAATCCTTGATCGAGCAGGCACAGAGTCAAAATATCGTTATTGACGAAGAGAATGCCAAAGAGTACCTCTTTCGATCTGGCGCTCATGGCACCAGTTTACACCATAACAATAGTACCCTCGCCCCGTTATTCGATTGGGAGAAATTATCTGTCATCGGACGATTGGCCAGACAGCTGGTCCGCACATTTGAGTACTGCTCCACCACCTTCAAGATTCCTCCTGTTGGAGCAATAGCAACATCAGGAGAATTTATTATCAATGATGCAATTCTTAAGTCGGTCGAGAATAAGGTTGGTATTAAATGCTCGCTCATTGAACCGCTCTCTTCAACGATTTTTCATCAAAACTCAGTACTCTCTCCCCCTAGCATCTCCAATCTGATAGTTGCAGCAGGACTGTCTCTGTCAAACATACAAACTACTGCTAATTTCCTGTTTACCTATGCGCACCGGGCAAGAGAGACATCAAGTAAAAAGGTCAACTCTCTTATCGCCATTGTCTCAATCTGTCTCGCGATTAGCTTAGGAGTCACCTTTGCCTGGCAATACAACAAGGAACTCGACAAGAAACAAGATGTCATTCGTCTTCAAGCACAACTCGAAAACAATTTCAAGGTGGAACCACGCACCCGTGACAGCGAATACCTCACTCAATCCGTCCAGAAAATCACTCAATTTCATCTTGATAATAAATCCAAAACAAAGCGGTTTAAAGCCGTTGCTCTAATCACTGAGTTAACCAGAACCTTAGGCAAGGAAATCACCCTAACAGACCTTGTCCTCGATTTGGAACCTGAGACTAAGGTTTTGCGCAACCCGCAAGAAACCCCTCTGAATGGCTCATTAACCATCAGTGGCTTCATTAGCGCTCCGTCAGAAAATCAGGACTTCATCCTGATGAGTCTCCTTAAAGATCTCGCTCAACTAAAGATGCTTAGTGACCCGATCCTGCAATCTCAAACAAATGCCTCCCTGAACAACCAAGAAATACTCCGGTTCGAAGTCAGGCTCACAACCTCCCTTAGTTTTCTGGACCCCCCAGCCACATGAGCCAACTCAATCAACTCTCATTCAGCCGGAACAACGTTATTTTCCTCTGCCTCTGTCTTGGCGGACTTCTATTGCTTGTCATCATCGGCATCCTGCCACTCAACGCGCATCATCGTAAGCTTGATCAAGAAATAACTGAAATCACCCAACAGCTCGCCCGACAGAATCAAAACCAGACAGACATCGCAACCATTGATAACATTCTAACCAAACTTGACCAGCAACCAACTCCACAAGTTGCGGAATTGGCCCCGCTGCCACAGAACAAAACTAGCCGGATAACTGATGATTTCCGAGCATTTGCCAAAGAAGTTTCTCTAAATGTTGATAGAATTGATCCGCTTCTTGACAACAAAACAGACTGGAGTAGCTTATCGGTAAAGGCTGAGTGTTACGGTGAACTGAACACGCTCCGCTTATTTTTGCTCAAACTGCTCTCCCTGCCCTATGTCCGGAAGATCGACCGACTTGAAATTCATCCAGGGACCTCCACGCTACGGTTCACCCTGATCTACACCATAGACTTGGCATAACCATCAGGCACACGAATAAAGACACTATCAATGGAAAAACGTGAAAAAATAATCGTGATCATGGTTGTAGTTGCTGCACTTTATGGTGTGATTGACTTTACCCTGACCAGCAAGAAAAAAAAATTGGAGTCGCTCTCCCTTAACACCTCATCCCCTGTTATAGCCATGTCCTCGGCAGAACTTGAGGCCTTGATTTCAGCTGATAACATAAAAATCGCCGCCCTAACTGTTTCAATCAATGATCCTTGGCCAAAACAAATTTTCACTACAGAACTTATTGATTTTGATGGAGAAAAAAAAGTTGATGAGACACGGGAGGCGTTGATGAATGAACTGAGAGCCAAGGTCAACGATCTCTATTACTCAGGTTTTGTATCAATGGGAGATGACCGTATTGCCATCATCAACAACATGGATTACCGGATAGGCGAGCAAATAGAAGGTTTCACCATAACCAAAATCACCATTGATGCGGTACAGATCAGCGCGAGCGATGCCAATTTTGACATTCCCGCCACCACCGAACTTCAACCACCTGTTCCCGGCCAAACTCCGCCTCAACCTGAATAGAATACAACTCAAGGCCATGATCACCATGACAACAAAGCTATTCGCACAAATCGCTACTCTATTTTTGACATGCGCCATCTTGTTTTCCGGCTGTGTCCCTCATGAACCGGCAAAAGATGATTTTTTTGACAAGTGGAAAACCAAAGCCAAGTCATCACCTCCTTACACCCCAACTCAACTGTCCCTTTCTGAATCCATCACCTCTCCAGAGGGTGAGAAATCACCTGCCATACCTGCAACAGTACCCACTGACAAAACAGATGAAACGCTTTTAGACTTGCCCACAACCCCTCTTACAGTACGATTTATCGATGATGATCTGGCTACCTCGCTCAGGACCCTCGCCAGAATTGGTCTTCAGAACATCCTTATCAGCCCGAGCGTTGAAGGCAAACTCAACCTCCAAACCCAGGAAACCCCGTGGAACAAGGTTTTCATGGGTATCATCAACAGTTACAACCTCACTGTTGTCAAGGAGGCCAACCTGCTCCATGTCATGTCAATGGCTGACCTCAAACAACAGGTCGAACGTAAAACCCTCCATCTTCAAGAACAGCAGGTTTCAAACCTGGTGACCAAGATTGTTCCTGTCGAATTTTCCGATCCCAAGACAATTGCAGAAACTGTCAATCTGCTACTCTCTAAGGATAAAGACGGCAAACCCCGCGGCTCAGCCTCGATAGATCAGCATTCCCGCTCACTGATCCTCTCGGAAACTGAAGCCAACATGAACAAGCTGCTGATTCTAATTCACGAATTAGACAAGCCCACTGCCCAAATCTTGATCGAGGCCCATATTGTCGAAACTACCAAGGATACCGCTCGAGAATTAGGAATTCAGTGGGGTGCTATGAGTGCTCGTGGAGTATTGGGGGACTCTCAAGTCAATCTTAATCCAGGTACTTCTGCCGCGACTTATGTCCCTGGCACAGCAGCTGTCGCCGGCACGTCTAGCATCATTGGATCTTCCTCTGCACCAGCCGTCCCCGGCACATCAGGAACACCGTTGATTCCCAGCGTAGTAGGCTCTCTTGGAGTTGCCGCTACACCAGCCGTCCCTGGTCACTTAATTTATCCCGCTGCTAACGCCACGACCATAGGCCAAAATGTCTCATTAGGTGCATCCTCAATAAAGGGCATACTTCCAGCCACAATCGGACTTATCGTCAATGGTAATGATATGCTGCTGAACGCTCAACTCTCTGCCCTGCAACGAGACGGAAAGCTTAATATTCTGTCCAGTCCCTCCATCGCCACCCTGGACAACTCCCAGGCAATCATCGAATCAGGGAAATCCGTCCCTGTGCAAACGGTTGACAGCAACGGCAACCCCTCTACCTCTTACAAAGACGCTACTTTAAACCTGACCGTGACCCCACATGTTATTTCTGATCGAATGATCAAGCTGAATATCGAGGCCAAAAAAGATGAAGTCGATACCGCCAATGCCGTACTTGGTAACCCATATATCATCAAGAAATTAGCCAAGACCCAACTGATTGTAGAAAACAATACAACTGTCGTCCTAGCGGGACTATCGAAAGAGACTCACTCCGGCTCCAACACAGGAGTCCCAGGACTCAAGGATGTCCCCGGATTTGGCTGGCTGTTCAAAAAAGACTCCACCAGCAATGAATTTGAAGAACTGTTAATCTTTATTACCCCTAAAATTCTGACCAAACCCATCGATCCAATCACGTTAGGGGATCAACCATGAGGACCCGCAAACGCCTGGGTGAAATGCTGACTGACGCCGGCCTGCTCACCAAGGAAGGTCTCGAAGACGCTCTTGCCAGACAGAAAGGGTCTGGACTTCGTCTCGGTGATTTTCTTATCGACAAGGATATTGTCCCTGAAGATAAGATCATCGAAATGCTGAGTTCCCAGCTCCAAATCAAAAAATTCGACCCCAATGAATATGAAATAACGCCAGAACTGGCCCTGGTTATCGACAATGAATTGGCCAGCAAATACCGTTTGGTTCCCTTGCGCAGAGGTGATTTCATTCTCACTGTGGCCATGGTTGACCCCATGGACATTCAGGCGTTGGATGCGCTGGAAAAACTATGCGATATCGAAGTCGAGCCTGTTATCTGCTCTAAATCCCAGCTTAACCTGCTGACCAACGGAATTTACGGCATCCATTCCGAGGTCAAGGATATCCTCGACAAGATCGATGACAAACTGACCATCGAAACTGTTGAAGATAATAAAAAGGAGGACTTAAGCGACCTTCGTGACATGGTAGACGCCGCCCCAGTTATCCGCCTGGTTAATTCCATTCTTAGGCAAGGGGTTGCAGAAAAAGCCTCAGATATTCATATCGGCGCAGAAAAAGATCGTGCCCAGGTCAGATTGAGGATCGACGGCAAACTGCATGAGGTCCCGCCACCGCCACGATCCATGCTAAGCGGGATAATCTCCCGTCTCAAGATCCTGGCGAACATGGATATCACCAACACCAGAATTCCGCTGGATGGCCGTTTCAATATTAATATTGATAATCAGGAAGTCAGCATCCGGGTATCTACTCTACCGACCATTTACGGTGAAAACATGGTCATGCGGCTGCTCTTTGTCAGCGCCGGCTCCCTCCCCTTAAACAAACTCGGGCTGCTTGAAAAAGATCTAGAAGCGCTGATGCACCTCGCTACTCAGCCATACGGAATGATCTTGAGCGCCGGACCCACCGGAAGCGGCAAATCGAGTTCGCTCTACGCCATATTAAAGGAGGTAATTTCTCCCGAGATTAATGTTATTACACTGGAAGACCCGGTGGAATACCGGATGGAAGGAGCACGACAAGTACAACTCAACTCAAAAGCCGGGATGACCTTCGCTTCAGGCTTGCGCTCAATCCTTCGCCAGGACCCTGACGTGATCATGGTCGGCGAGATCCGCGACGGCGAAACAGCGATGATCGCTACTCAAGCCGCTCTGACCGGCCATCTGGTCTTAAGCACCCTGCACACCAATGACTCGGCCAGCGCAATTACCCGCCTTAACAACATGGGGGTGGAACCGTTTCTGATCTCATCCTCACTCCTTGGCGTCTGCGCCCAACGTTTGGTCCGCAGAAACTGCAGTTACTGCCTGGAACCGTTCCAGCCATCACCGGCAACGCTTAAATACTGGGGTCTGCCACAGGCAATCGAAGCAAATTTCATGAAGGGAAAGGGGTGCAGCTACTGTATGCACTCCGGACATAAAGGACGGATGGGAATTTACGAAATTCTAAAAGTCGATGATAGTGTTCGAGAGATGATCCTTCAGGGCAAATCATCCACCGAGATTACCAACATCTTGAGGGAGAACAGAAAATTGACCACCCTACGCGACATAGCCTTGCTCCGGGTAATGGAAGGGGCAACGACCTTTGAAGAAGCCGCTAAAACTGTAATCGTCTGATCATGGCACAATTCAAGTTTACCGCCATCACGGGACAAGGTAAGACCATCGAAGGTGTGATGGAGGCAGAATCACTAACCGCAGCCCAAAACCAAATCGTCCGCCAAGGCCAAATACCTATAAAGGTCGTTCCCGCCCAGCAAGAGGCCTCTCCGGGAAGCAATAGCCTCGCGAATATCTTCGCAACCAAAGTCAAACAACCGGAAATCATTCTTTTCACTAAACAGTTTCGGACCATGCTGCGCACCGGCATCCCGATCATGAAGACCCTCAACATCCTCGGTGATCAAGCTAAAAACCCCACCCTGAAAATTGCCCTGACGCAGATGGAAAAAGAGGTCCAAGAAGGCGCCACCTTGTCGGTGGTATTCAAACGCCAGCCGCACATTTTTTCCTCGCTGTACTGCGGACTGATCAACGCCGGCGAAATCAGTGGCACTATGCCTGAGGTGCTTGACCGGGTAACATTCATCCTTGAGCATGAATTCAAAGTCAAAAGGGACATCAAATCGGCGCTGGCCTATCCCAAAATGGTAATGTTCACCTTGTTTGGGGCCTTCTTTTTTCTGTTAAACTTCGTCATCCCCAAATTTGTCAGTATCTTTACCAAAGTAGGCATTGACCTACCCATGCCCACCAAAGTCTGCCTGATGATGTATCAGGGCATGCAGAGTTACTGGCCGATAATGCTGGGCACGGTTATCTCTTTGATCGTAGGCCTTAAACTGGCGATCAAGACCGAAAAGGGAGCGATCACCATGGATCTCTTCCTGATCCGTCTTCCCATCGTCGGCCCTCTATTTATCAAATCGGCCATGTCGCGCTTTGCCAGTATCCTGGCCATCCTTCTTTCCAGCGGGGTCAGCGTCCTGACCTCGTTTGAGATCCTCTCCGCCACCATCGGTAATGCCGCCATCGCCCAGGAGTTCAACAACCTCGCCGAAAAAATGCGCGAAGGTCATGGAATTTCTAACCCTTTGCGCAAATCGCAGTTTTTCCCGCCCATGGTAGTCAACATGATCGCCATTGGTGAAGAGTCCGGTTCCTTGGACGAGATGCTGAGCCAGGTTGCCAGTCACTATGATGAAGAAGTGGAATATGCCGTGGCCGGATTGTCTGAAGCTATCGGCCCGATTCTAATCGTGGTATTGACCGGCGTGGTCGGATTCTTCGCCCTCGCCATCTTCATGCCGATGTGGGATCTCACTAAAATGGCAAAGTGATGGTCGACCGCTGGTTGACCATCACTTTGATACCGTCCCCAAGTCCCCCCAACATTAATACTGATTGACCTTGGGCTTTACCACAAATGGTTGTTCACTGCCGGAAGTGCCGGTAGTCTTCGTTTTTTCACGTCTCCTATGATCACGATCTTTGTGATATGACCGGTCACGGCGATAACCGTCCTTGCTGTACCCCTCATGATCATACCCATCACGGTCACGGCCTTCACGATCACGATCATCTTCGTCATAGCCATCCGAGCCATAACGATGGTCGTCATCATCAGCTAATACAGTTGTCACCCCCAAGGAAAACCCCTGGCCAAAGGATTCAATTTGAGGTGTAATTGATACCGTCAAGCCGACGGCGAGCACACTGATAAATGCGATAAGGCAGATATGATAGTGTTTTGACATGGCGATTCTCCTTTCTATGGATCATGTGTTTCAAGTGCGACAGGACGAGATGTCCAATCGCACTTGACTATTACTAAATCGACTAAATATTCATCTTTGATTTTCTTCTATAATTAACAGTACGACATCACCTGTTAATTGTTCGTATGTTTGTTAAACCGTTAGTTGACACTATACAAACCCCAACACTATCTTGGCGAGACTCAATAATTGCACCATCCTAAGCGCCCGCTCCTCTAAAAAACATAAGAGTCTATCGTAAATATTTCTCCAAAACTGCAAATCCAGCGCCTAAGGTCGGAGAGAGCCAATAGCCAGCCCCCATCGTTCACTGCTGGTCAATGACCACGATTTATTCTCGACCCCACCAATCGTTATCGCCTTCGAGGCCCCGGAAGTCGAATAACCATTAACAGTCTTATCCCAGTGCTCCACATACCCGGAAGGAGAAGATGAAGAGGCTTCATTGGTAGCTAAGGCATAGATGATATACCCTCCGGTATCAACAGTAACATTTCCGCCAAAAGATACTGTGCTGCTGCCAGATGCATTGGAATTGGTAAGAGAATTGGTTATGGGACTGGCCTGATTGACATACTGATAGCTGCCGCAATAAAGATCCGCCGCAGAGGTCGATTGAGTGGATGAAATTGATACTGACACAGAATTGCTGCTACGAGCGGCAATATCACTCTCCTTCAAATAGCCAAGCCAGACGTGTTGGCGATTTCCGCTGCCGCTTGTGCTGGTCAGAGTAGTAAAGTTTCTACCTCCATAATTTCCGCTAACCGAGAAAATTGAGGCTGACGAACTTAATTCCGCTGTAACGCTACACACCAACAAGCGATTGGTTCCGGAACTAGTGGTAAAGCTGCCACTCATTGATGAGGAGGTCCCAGTATCTAGAGACAGCCAGGAATTCAAGGCGGTGACCGCTGCAGCGTTATCATTATCAACTATAGTCAATATCGCGCTTGAATCACCTAGAGCAACACCGCCGGTGGGATTGGAGAGGGTGAGATTAATGGTTTCGGCAGATTCGAACAACGAATCATTGGTAATGGATACGGTAAAAGTTTTGTTCGCCGAATCGCCATTGGCCCATGACAAGGTGCCGGAGGCAGAGGTATAATCGCTACCTGCAGTGGCCGTGCCATTGGAGGTGGCATAATTAACACTCACTGCACCCGTTGAACCACCAGTCCGAGTCGCGGTGATGATCACCGTCCCGCCGTCCTCATTCACCGAATAGGCCGTAGCACTAAAATCGATAGTACCAGGGCTGCCTCCTCCTGCTGTAGGATTAAGCGAAGCAACAGCCAAGCCCCAACGGTCGGAAGAATTCAATGACCACGATCTATTTTCACTACCGGTTGACGTAATTCTTTTCGAAGCACCAGAGGTGGAGTAACTGTTTGCCGAGCGATCCCAGTGCTCCAAATATCCTGACGGAGGTGTGGATGAAGCGCCGTTAGCCGCCAAGGCATAGAAAATATAACCTCCATTCACCACAGAGACGTTGCCGCCAAAGGAAACTGTGGAGCTGCCGGAATTGTAGTTGGCACGCGATCCAGCAACAGGATTACTCTGCTCAACTCCCTCATAGCTACCGCAATAAAGGTCAGCGCCATTCGTCGATCTGTCGGCGCTAATCGATACCGAGACCGTGTCATTGCTGCGGGCCGCAATCTGACTCTCCTTGACATAGCCCAACCAGACATGCTGACGAGTGGACAGGCCTCCGGTGCTCTTGATCGTGGTAAAGTTTTGACCGCCGTAATTGCCGTTCACCGAGAAACTGGAAGTAACGTCACTTAACTCGGAGGTTACAGCACAAACTAAGAACCGGTCAGTACCGACGCTGGTAGCAAAAGTTCCACTCATCGATGAGGATGTCCCGGACTTGATCGCCGTTGATGGCCAAGCATTCAACACCCGAATGCCGTCATTATCGTTAATGGTCAACACGGCGGTATTGGGTGTACCTAAGACAGCACCGCCGGTGGCCGAGGTGATAGCCAGATTGATGGTCTCATTAGACTCATAAGCAGAATCATTAACAATGGGGATGGTAAAAGTCTTATCCGCCGTATCACCCTCAGTCCAGGAGAGGGTGCCGGAGGTCGTGGTATAATCACTCCCTGCTGTTGCCGTACCGCCGCTAGTGGTGGCATAGCTGACACCAACCGTACCGACCGACCCGTTTTGTCGGCCTACGGTGATGGTCGCCGAAGCACTCCCCTCACTCACTGAATAAGTGGCAGACTTAAAATACAGGGTACCAGGTGTCCCGGTAACACAATTCGTGGCCTCCCCGCCGGCAAAATTAAACCTGACAGCGAGATCAGCCACTTCGGCCATCGTCCCGCCAAGGGTATGAACACCGATCTCATCTTGGGGTTGAGTATTAAAATTGGTCGTCAAGAAATCTGCATCTGCAACAGACGATTTTAATCCACCGGAACAATCGGTACCGGAGAAGGCTGACTGCCATTTTACCACCGCGAATTTGGTGTAATCCCAATGGATCGTACCTTTAGGATACGTTACCGGATCACCGACAAAAGCTGAAATCAAATTCTCCCGTACCCCGGTGACAGTATTAAGCTGCTCCTGAACCCGCACCACAAGGGTTGCCCAACTGACCAGTTTGCCTGAACTAACCAGGCTTGTGGCAACAGTGCTGGCAAGTTGTTTGCCAATCACGGTTTGAGTGCCATTTGCTTGTTGTTTCCACAGCACGATAAAGGTCTTATTAGTATCAGATCCACAGAGCGCAGGCGTATCGGAACGATCATAACACCAAACATAGGAGAGTCCGTAAAAACTGTCGTTACTAAACGTGGTGTCTCCTTGAGTTTTTAGTCGGAATGAGATCCCGGCAGCGACATCGTCACTATTGTTACTATACAACTTAACTTTAGCCTGAATCTCGTAAGTAAGCATACCATTACCATAGGTCCAGACATCGGCCAGATCAGGCAGCGTACTATTGGGGTTGTTCCAATCAAGGCTCACTTGAGTACTGTCTTGTCCGGAAGTAACTCCACTATTGAGTGTCACCTTCTGATTGGCAGTATCTAGTGCCACGCTACCGCTTTTATTCCAATTATCGGAATTCAAAGTTGGGCCTGTGCCATCAAAGGGAATATTGATTCCTCCTTGATCCGGCACCTTAACAATATAACTGATTGTTCGTGAAATCGAAGCATCGGTGGGTATACCCTTGGCTGAAAAACTGAACTGGGCAAATCCGCCAGAGGTGGTATAGGAAAAAGACTGCAGAACAAACTGTCCGGCATCAGTTACCGTATAGGGTGATGCCGCAAGCTCTGTAAGCAAAGCATTACGGACAGTGGCATTAGAGGAATCAATACCGGTCAATCGCTTGACGGCATAATGTCCCCCTGATTCAGCGAGATAATAGGCCTTGGTATCGTTCATGGACCCAACTTGAGTTAGAGCCGAGGTCGAGACAAAGGAATAGATCGCCGTGCCAAGGCTTGCGGCAATAGTTACCGCAATGATAGTCATCATCAAGACCGCACCCTGCTGACACGATGCCATGTGACGCTGAACAGGGATGCTCAGCCATGTCCGAAGGTTTATTGCCACTTGTCGAATCGTCATCCTCTATCCTTTTAATGTCATATACCTTTAAAGAGAATTACAAATTACGCGGAGTGACCCTGGTGGTGAATGACAAGGGGGTATTGTCGGGACCATTCATCCCAATGGTAATCTGAATCATTCGACGAGATGATGCCCAGCTAGTCTCGGCAGTCCCGTTAAAGGTATCATAATAGGTATAGGTCAGGGCGCTTACCTTATCCACCAGAGTATCATTAGTTGTGCCATCATTTAAAGTAATCGTATCCCCTGCCTTGGTTACAGTATAGGTTTTGTTTATCCCGCCTTCATGAGTAGCGACAAAAGTAATCGACGTTGAAGTGGCCGCAGTAACCGATGATATCACCCTGAATTCGCGGGACAACCGAAGCATGGCCAATTGAGCTTTACCTGCAATGGCCGCCGAGTCACGGCTCACCATAAATCCTGTGATGATATTTGAGATTCCCAACCCTGCCCCCGCCGCCATTATCCCAACCAACACCATTACCGCAATAAGCTCGACAAAAGAAAAACCAGCCTGGTTTGCAATAGTAACAACTCTCTCTCTTTTAATGCCACCCAAGCAGGTCATAGGCTTACCATTCAACAAAAAGCTCTGTCAGTGTCATACCGGTATCAATATCACGAATAGACACCTTGAGAATGCCATCTCCAGACACCCCGTCCTCCTCGACATTGCCGGTGAATTTTATAAATTTATTCTCCACTACTTCATAGGTTCCATAACCGTTGCTTTGCTGACCGGTGCCGATAGTGGTTTTAATGAGTGCAATATCGTTAATGGAAGCAAAGTCCGCCCTGATATTCTCAATGACCTGATGCAGGGCCATGGTCTTTTGCAGACGAAAGATGGGTTGACTGCTGTCAGTCACAGATGTTCCCAGGGCGGAAGCAAGTATGGTGACAAGTATTGCCCCCACCACCAAGGCAATGATAACCTCAATCAGGGTAAAGCCTTGTTCTGAACTCTGACGCGATACGATCAATCTCATCATGGAATGAACCCGGTATTCCTGGTCACGGTAATCGTTTGACTGCTGCCACCCTTACTGACCGTGACGATAATAGTCGTTGTTCCTGGACTACCCCAGCGATTATCAAACATTACCGGATTTATTGTAGATGCAAAGGTCATACCTTGAGGGATGTCTCCTGGCAGTGTAGCGGTAACGTTATTAGCATCACGCAAGGTGTAGGTAGATCCGGAAAAATTGATTCCCCACGAGAGGTCTGAGTTCATAGCTGTGCTTTGAGCATATCGAAGATGATTCTTTACCGTTTCCGTAGCCCCTATGAGATCAGCTTGCGATGATGATTCACCTGAACGGCCAACAGCAATAGCAACCATGATTCCCATCAACAGGAGAACGGCAATGACCTCAATCAAGGTAAAACCTTGCTGAGTAAGATTGGCTGTTTGACGAGAATTGGAAAGTTTCATATATCGTTTCAAGAAAATGATAAAAAATGAGCTGGTTGCACAATTGGGTGTTTTCACCCTGAGTTGAAGTGTAGCGCAGTAAAAAAACTTATTTTTCACGAACAGATAGTTCCCTTAAGGGACTTGGAATTTCTTAAAATACCACATTCCTTTTGCCGTCATACCAGCATGCCCCTAGCTGGTATCCAGGAATTTAGCTGGATTCCGGCTGGAACCATGCCGGAATGACGGGATGCTTAAGCTGATAAATGGTATATTAGTATTTTCCAAGTCCCTAATAACTGGTTAATAAAGAGTATCCAAACTCACCATCAATAAAATGATAGCGGAAACGTCATAAACAATATAGCATTTTCATCAATCCATTCATTAATTCATAGGCACCCGCATTGTGCCCGACAATTAAAGATCAATTAAAGGTAACTGTCCAGCAACACCACATCTGCTTTGTCATAAGCCTGCTCACATAGACGGGCTATAGTTCGCAGGCTTATTTCGCGCATCTGTAGCGCTGCTGGATAGTTACAGTTCCCGGCATCTGCTTATTTTGCGGATTGAACTGGATAGTTACCAATTAAAAAGATAATCAGCGTTCTCCCCTCCAACAACTTGTTCTTTTTTTAAATTTACCCAGATATTAACTTGATATTCGGAAAAATTTCAGAGTATACTTTTTTATAATCAAATTCACCGGAAAGGGTATTATCCCCCCGGCGTTGACATTAATGCACCAATCACAAGGAGACACGACATGACATCTCAACCATCCCTTAAGCACTTAAACAATCAGAAAGGGTTTACCCTGATCGAAATTATCGCTGTCCTGGTCCTGCTTGGGATCCTGGCCGCTGTAGCCGTACCGAAGTATATGGACCTGACCACCACAGCGAGAGAGAAAGCAGCAATGGGCCAGATCGCTGAGGTCAAGGGACGGCTTTCTTCCGGCCTGAATGGATATATGCTGAAAAATAATGGGGCAAAACCAGCGGACGCTGCCACGTTAATAACATATGTCAACACTGTTACAGCTAATGCCTGCCCAACCACCGCTACAACAGAAGGTGATTTCGAGTTTTCATGCTCTAGCTCAGGGACTACAGTAACAATCACCGTTTCAAAAGTACAAACTGTGGCCATAACCGCAAACAACACAGGGACATATGCTTTCTGACATCCATGCTAACTGGTAGGGTGAATATTCTTTTTGTTACACACGAGGATAACGAAAATTCAACATCTAAGGTGTAATATACAATCGTGTGGGGAATATGCAGATGCTACTCCCTCTGCCAAACTTATCAATCAACACGGTTTCACCTTAATCGAAATAATCACGGTCTTGATCCTTCTCGGCATCCTAGCTGCGGTTGCTGTACCCAAATACCTTGATTTGAGTGACCATGCCAAGGACAAGGCTATTGATGCGGGCATCACCGAACTGAATGCCAGAGAAAACCACGCTTGGGGTAAAATCAAATTAAGCAGTCCAGGTTGGGTCAGTGACCCTGCCACCTATACCACAATTGACATTGACCTAGGTGCAGACTACACATGGAGTGTCCCCCCTACAATTACAGGAGGGACACTCCAATTCCAATCAGGAACAGGGGTGGCTCTTACCAGGACTCCATCATCTGCAACTTCACCAGGGAACTGGAAACGCACCTAATATCGTCCAGAACCCTTCCTGAATTTCCAGCTCTACAAGTATGTGTGCTCCAAAAAAACGAAAACCGAACGTAACTGCTCAGATTGTCGGTTTACGGTTGACAGTTGACGGTGACTGGGTCCTGCCAATGGATGAGGACACACTGACATTGAGTATCATACGATGATTTATGACTAATCATAATTCTTTTAACCGTAAACCGATAACTGATTACCGTTAACCTGTGTAGTTACAACCGAACTTACATTACGTTTAGCCCCTACAATCAACAATACTGGTGTAATATTCCGATGCGGCTTATACACTACTTCGATTAGGTTACGTATGAAAAGACTTCAGCGATTATTCCTGACTCTGCTCTTGATTCCGATAACGTCTCCAGCCATGGCAGAGACTGTTGATGGCACCATCTATATGCCCTCCATCTCCGCCTGGGCCTCTGGCACATCGTGGACATACTCCTCCGACAGTTATTTATGTTTAGGTGTTCAACCTTTTGCTGGCCAAGCTCAAGCACGCGCTATCTATTCCAGCAGAGACAACGCCTACACCTACTGGCTGATCAATAACGATGGCCTGTATTTATTAGGAGCATATTATTTTAATGTCCCAACCACTTCCGGTGGACAAGCAACAACATCTCTGACAACGACCTATTTGGGGACAAATAACTCTCCAGGGTTGCTCGTAATTCCTGCATCTGTCACGACAGGTACAACACTATTGCAATCAGGGACAGTGTCGTATAGTTGGGGAAATGGAAGTAAGGCAACCCTAAGTTACAACGACTCAGTTACCTTTACAGGGTTTGAATCAAAAACTGTCCCTTTTAGAGGAAAGGACACTACCTATAACGCGTTAAAACGACAAGAAACCATTCTCATTTCCGGTTTTATTGGTAATACTTATACCAACACCCTAGCCGATTCCACCCTCTACTATGCAAAAAATATTGGCAAAATTGCTGCCGACACCATCACAACTGTCAACGGAATAACTTCCTCATTTTCAGAGTACCTCACCGAAACTAACTTGGTCCCCCTGAGTTCAGATGCTACCTCTGGGACAACGACAACAAATGTCATTGACCTCGCCCTCGGCTGGAACCTCCTGGGGAATGGAACTGATCAGTCAATTACTGTTAACACATCAACATTCCCCACTGAGCAATTTGCCACGGTATGGAAATGGAACGCAGCAGATAATCAATGGGCTTTTTTTAACCCCAGCATGAGCGCTGAGGAATTATCACAGTATGCCGGGAATAAAGGGTATGCCGTACTCTCTGCTATCGGAAAGGGCCAAGGGTTCTGGGCCCATGCCATCACCAATACTACCATACCAACTCCGAGTGGCACTTCGGTGTCGGCCCTTTGGCTCGCCGAGCAATTCAACAGCGGGGATCTACCTGGTGGTTGGAATTTATTAGGAATTGGGCAGAACTTAACACCAAACGAATTCAACGCCGCCCTTTCTTTGACGCCACCCGGTCCCGGCACCATTCCAGATACCGGTACAGGCATTCCGCCCAACAATTTCATTTCCTTGTGGGTCTGGGATAATATCAACAACAAATGGCGATTCTACTCTCCCGCAATGGAGGCTGACCAAACCCTGGACCAATACATTTTAGACAAAGGCTACGAGGACTTCACAATCACAACGATAGATTCAACAACCGGCGCCGAGACTACCAACACCATGAAGTTAAGAAACGGTATTGGATTTTGGCTGAATCGTTAACTTGACTTTAATGATGTCTCTCTGCATTTATATTAATTTTCGTGGCTCTAAACTATTTCCAGCTTTTTTGTTGGCAACCGTACCACGGCTTTTTTTATCCTGTTCCCTTTGGCTCCGCTCAGGGAACGGTCCCGCGATAATCGTTCCCTTGAGCGGAGCCGAAGGGAACAGGATATTGAATATGAGTTCTTGTTCATTTCCTTCGGAAGAGTTCGCTGAAAATAGTTAAGAGCCACGTTAATTTTTACTAACTAACACTTGCGAGCTTTCTAATACCCATGAAACCTCAGTAACCGTTCACTGCTGATCGGCATTGTTGGTGAATGTAAAGCTTAAGAGTATTTGGCTATCAGCGCCAGCATAACTCGGCAAAATACCCTGCCTCCTATTCTCCCCCCTCATGAATTATTTTTCCCTACTCCATCTCCAGAAAGAACCATTCTCCAACTCACCGGACCCGGAGATGTTTTTTCAATCTGCTCAGCATCAAGGATGTCTGCAAAAACTCGAAATGGCTATCCACTTGAAGCGCGGGTTAAGCGTTGTGGTCGGCGACATCGGCACCGGCAAGAGTACCCTCTGCCGCCAGCTCATCCGTATCATTACTCAAAATAACGATCAAATAATTCCTTACCTCATCCTCGACCCTGAATTTACCACTCCGCTGGAGTTTTTACTGACCATCAGCAAAACATTCACGCTTGATTTCCAAGAAACCCAGCCAACAGAGTGGCAGTTAAAAGACACCATCAAAAAACATCTATTAACACAAGCGATTGAAAATCAAAAAATTCTGGCGCTGATCATTGATGAGGGGCAGAAGCTCCCTGGTTTTTGCGTTGAACTCCTTCGTGAATTCTTAAACTTCGAGACTAATCAGCACAAACTGCTGCAGATAGTCATCTTTGCCCAGGAAGAGTTTATTTCTATCTTACAGCAAAAGCCCAACTTCGCTGACCGAATCACTACCTACCAACATCTGAAGCCTTTGAGTTTCAAAGAGACCCGAGCCATGATTGATTTCAGGCTCGACAAGGCCCATACAGACCCTGGCCCACCACCAAGGCTGTTCAGTCTCCCTGCGATTGTGGCCATCTTCTGCCTGACCCGTGGCTATCCCCGCCGCATTGTCATGCTCTGCTCAAAGATTATCATCACAATTCTGGTGAGCCGTGACCACAGGGCCGGACTTATCCATGTATTTCGGGCAGCAAAAGAGACTTCCATGTCGTACCCGCGTGGGAGAACAATAAATTGGCGTCAGGTATTGACCGCAACCGGTGTAATCACCATTATCGCCGCTGCCGTAATCGCAACCGTAAACCGTAATACTGTCACAATAATCAACCGACCTATACCTCTGCCTTTTCATGCCAAGATCGAGACACCAACATCCATAGAAGTTCCAGCAACCACGGTCCCTGTTACGGCAGAAGAAACTGTTATGGTGAAAAAACCAGCGCCTCCCCCACCGCTACCACTTTCGCCCAGCACTAAGCGCACCAATCAACAGGCGTCCATCTTGGGCAGCCTGGAAATCGAGAGAGGAGTTAGCTTAAGCAAGATGATCGCCAGGGTTTATGGCCGATATTCCCCGATAAAACTGCCACTGGTATTAGCGGCTAACCCACAGATTACTGATCCCGATCAACTTCCCGCCCAAACCGAGATCCATTTCCCAGTCTTGGCCAAGAGCGAATTCCCGTCAATTCGCCCCGATCAGGTGTATCTGGAACTGTCACAGACCACGCGTCTATCTGAAGCATACGCCATTGTCAAGGACTATCCGGAAACAGCCCCTCAGCTGTTAATCATCCCGACCCCAACCACGGAGATGACCTTCCTCTTTCATGTGATTATGGAAGAATCGTTCAACAATGATCAGTCTGCGCTGGCAAAGACAGAAACCCTACCCCGCCAATGGCGAAGCATGGTGAAAACTATAAGCGGCAATAAACTCATCCGTTAACACTGTTCAACGTGGCTCTGGACATTTTCAGCCATTTTGTTGGCAAGGCCCCTTACCAAAGGCTCTTTTTTTACCCTGTTCCCTTCGGCTCCGCTTAGAGAACGGTCCCGCGCGATAATCGTTGCCTGAGCGGAGCCGAAGGGAGTCGATCCTTGGCTACGAATCCACCTTGAAAAATCGCAAGCGCAGGGCATTTGACACCACCGACACAGAGCTTAATGCCATGGCCCCACCGGCAATCATCGGATTCAAAGTCGGTCCTCCAAACAGAGTGAGCAGTCCTGCTGCCACCGGAATACCGACCACATTATAGGCCAAGGCCCAGAATAGATTCTGCCTGATATTACGCATGGTAGCGCGGCTTAAGCGAAGCGCCGTGATCACTCCCCGCAGATCTCCTTTCATCAACACAATATCACCAGACTCAATTGCCACATCAACCCCAGTCCCCATAGCAATACCGACATCCGCAACCGCCATGGCCGGGGCATCATTAATGCCATCCCCTACCATGGCAACTGGAACCCCCTGCCCCTGCAATTCCTTGATCCGCGCAGCCTTATCCTCAGGCATAACTTGGGCTATCACCTCATCAATTCCAGCTTGAGCAGCAATCGCCTTCGCAGTTGCCTGATGATCACCCGTCAGCATCACCACCCGCAATCCCATGGCTTTAAGGGTCTCCACAGTCTGTCGAGTCTCCTCTTTGATTTGATCAGCAACTCCGAACACCGCGACCAACTTCTCATCCAGGGCAATATAGAGAGGGGTGCAACCCATACCAGCTAAACTCGACGCCTGGGTGAGCGCCTCTTCAACGACCCCTGTAACACTCTGTTTTTCCATTAACGAGAGATTGCCGATCAATAATGTATGACCATCAACCACTGCCGTAATTCCACGACCAGGGATCGCAGTGGACAATTCAACCGGGCGTAAGGGAATCCCCTGCTCCCGGGCTCGATTAACAATGGCTTGCGCCAACGGATGCTCAGAGGTGCTTTCCACACTGGCGACGAGTCCGAGCAACTCCTTCTCTGCCAAGGAAATGCCTGATTGCATGTGGATGGCAGTTAAGGCAGGATGGCCATAGGTCAAGGTGCCGGTCTTATCAAAGACCACCACCCGAACTCGCTGAGCCATCTCCAAAGCGCCGCCGCTCCTGATCAAGACCCCAAGCTGCGCCCCTCGCCCCGTCTCCACCATAATCGAGGTTGGAGTCGCCAGTCCCATAGCGCAAGGACAGGCAATTACCAATACTGCCACAAAGATGCGAAGCGCAAAAGTGAACTCCGCATCTCCAATAAAATACCAGGACAAGCCAGAGACTAGGGCGACAGCCATCACCGCCGGCACAAAATACAGGCTGATCCGATCTGCCATATTGGCAATCGGTGCCTTTGAACCCTGGGCCTCCTGAACCATAGAAATGATTCGCGAGAGCACAGTATCCTTACCAATTTTTTCCGTCCGGATATGAAGCGCTCCGTTTTTGTTCAAGGTTGCCCCGACGACTTTATCACCTGATTTTTTTGACACCGGAATACTCTCCCCGGTAAGCATTGACTCATCTACCATTGAGGTCCCATCAATAATAATTCCATCGACAGGAATCCGCTCCCCCGGCCTGATCAGCAACATATCCCCAACCTCGACCTCCTCAACCATAACCTGAACTTGTTCCTCGCCCCGGAGTAATGTCGTCTGGTCCGGCACTAACTGCAGCAGCTGGTGAATAGCGTCTGAGGTACGTGCCTTGGCTCGACTCTCTAGATATTTTCCAAGGGACACTAGAGCAATCAACACCCCGGCAGACTCAAAGTAGAGGTCCATCACTCTGGCCATAGCCTCAATACCAAGCCCAATTTCAATAACATTCCAGAGGCTGTAAATAAAAGCCGCGCCAGTGCCAACCGCAATCAACGAATCCATATTCGGTACCCCGCGCATAAGAGCAGGGAATCCAATCAAATAAAAATTACGACCTGACCACATGATCGGTAGCACCAGAACCAGCTGCACTAAGGCAAAATTCAACGGTTGGACATGGGGTGCAACTACAGCGGGCAGCGGCACACCCATCATCTCACCCATGGAGATTAAAAGCAGGACTCCAGCCAAAACCAATGACGGGATAAGTGCCTTCCACATAGTGGACAATTTTCCTTCAGTCTCTTTCCGTCTTTGAGCTGCCAGATTCTCCTGGCCGGAAATGATGGATGTTGTGTAACCCAGTCCATGAATCTCATCTCGTATCTGACGCTGACTTGCCATTCCTCTCTTAAAGATCACTATAGCCATCTCAGTAGCGAGATTGACGTCAGCCTTAACAACACCAGGCACCGCACGGACTATTTTTTCAATCCGGGCCGAGCAGGAGGCACAAGTCATTCCCCCAATTCTTAAGTCGAGTCGAATATCATCGGAAGTGAAAATAAGCTCAAATCCGAGATCTTTGATCCGGCCCGCGATTATTTCAAGATCAACCAGTGCAGGATCAAAGCGAAATCGCAGCGCTTCATCAGCCAGATTAACTACAGGCCCATGGACACCCTCCATGCCACCAAGCACCTTTTCAATGCGGGCAGAACACGCTGCGCAATGCATCCCCCGAACCCCCGCTCTCACTTCCTGATATTTTTCTGCTACCATTATGAATTCCTCCACTCAAAATCAAACTCTTTAACTTGTAGCACACTTGATTATGGCAAAATACACTTGCAAAGGAAAGGATTCAAAGTAAATTGTGATCAAACTCAATCATGATTGGTAACTGCTCAGGTTGTCGGTTTACGGTTGACAGTTGACGGTGATTGGGTCCTGCCATGGCTAAGAACACACTGACATTGAGTATCATGCGATGATTTATGACTAACCATAATTCTTTTAACCGTAAACCGATAACTGATTACCGTTAACCTGTGTAGTTACCATGATTGTTTCATTTCCTAATTCCCCCACACCCATAAGAGGAGAGAACTGTGCCAATCATCAAAATTAACGGCATGAGCTGCGGCCACTGCTCTGCATCTGTCACTAAAGCATTAAACGACATCGACGGCTTGACCGATATTTCTGTTAATCTGGAAAAAAAAGAGGCTCGCTACACCGAGACAAAACCTGTCGCCCTTGACACCATCAAAGAGGCAATCACCAAAATAGGCTTCGAGGTGGTCTGAGATTCAATGAAAAGTTATAGAAAAGAACTTTATTTTGAAATCCCGACCAGAAGAGCCTTCATCAACATCACCCCTTCCGTTCGACAATGTCTTACCGAAAGCGGAATCAGCGAGGGTTTGGCTCTCATCAACGCCATGCACATAACCGCATCGGTCTTCATCAATGATGATGAATCGGGACTCCACTATGATTATGAACGGTGGCTCGAGCAGCTTGCCCCCCATGAGCCGGTATCTCAGTATCGGCATAATGGGTATGAGGACAATGCCGACGCCCATCTCAAACGCCAAATCATGGGTAGAGAAGTGGTGGTGGCGATTACCCGTGGCGACCTGGATTTCGGCCCGTGGGAACAGATTTTTTATGGTGAGTTTGACGGAGGGAGAAAAAAGAGGGCGCTGATTAAAATTATTGGCGAGTAAATTGTGCCCATTCAATTAGCATAGCGCTAGGCATAACCTGACGATCCGACCTAACGCTAATTCTAACACTGAGCCTCTGCATTGACCCAGATAAAACACTCCAGCATAAATCGTTGATGTTCGGTCAAATTGCCGAACTTCAGGCTGCAACGCCGAACTATCATGGCGTTGCCATGACCACAAGGAATAATATGATCAGCAACTACTTCTGCTGAGACATTGGCAATAATGGAATCATGGTTGCCGAAGACCATAAACCCACCACCAGAACTATCGGGCCATGGTGTATCAGATACATATTGGAAAGAAAACCCTCCTTTACTGATATCAACTAACTCACCCTTCTCAGGCCAGTTGTGATTTACGACAAATGCCGAGTGACCGATTATGCCATAACGCTTATGTTTTCTCCGATCATCATAAGTACGCATGATAGTTCCTCTCGTAAGGATTTCAACTTGGCAACGACCAGACTGTTACGATACGTTGTCTCACTTTTGGCAAAACTATCATTTATAGGCATCTTCTTATCATTTATCCATCAAGGGTCTTTCTTCTTACCTTGCAATAAACATACTCAGTATAATTATTACGGTATATTTTCTTATAACAACAATTTCAGTGAGTTAAAAGAAAAAACATACCACAACGCATTACCTATAATTACTAAATAGCAAAATAAACGTCAACCTGGTTTTTTAACCCCTGAAAAAGTGGTGAAAAAGCCCACAATTGGTCACTACTCGCATGTCAAACAGTAGCTCTCGTTATCACCTGATAC
>VMSU01000174.1 GCA_013792005.1 Desulfobulbaceae bacterium | reverse complement strand
GATTTATGACTAATCATGATTCTTTTAACCGTAAATCGATAACTGATTACCGTTACCCTGTGTAGTTACAGGATAAGTTGACTATAATAAACCGCTCAACGTTGGCCATATAAGCTCTCATTTGCATAAAGTGGCGGTCAAAATCGCCACTAAAAGGGACCAGGACTTCCTCGAAGCTTTTCAACTCACGGATTTAGAATTATGTATCTGGAAAAGTCTTGCCAGATCACTATGAAAAAATTAAATTTTATCTCGATTCCGTCAGTAACTAAATCCTTTGATTTTGGCACCACAGGAATTACCCGAAGAGGGGCGGATGAGGAATAAAAAAATATCTGAATTACTTCTCTGCCCCCTCTTTGTTGCTTATTAAATGTGTAGGCCTGCGTTGATAATAACGCAAGGGAATGTTTTTTATTTCACCACTGTGCGCATTATCGTGGTTGCCTCTTCTTCTATTCCTCTGGCTTTAGGCTGTAAAATGAACAATTATAAGCTGTTCTGGTGGGAAGACTGTTGTTCTCGGAAGGACTCTTTGTGCGTAAAGTAATAATGGGTATGGGCGTAATTCTCATGATGTGGGGGTGCACTGGGAATGAACCAGCATCATCCGGTAGTGCAGGTGATCCGGTTGCTCTGGATGCAACCGGGAAACCTCAGCCATCAGAGAAGGGATGTCGTGGCTGCCATCCGGTATCTCTGGGAGAGAATCATGATTTTTTTTGTGAGGACTGTCATCTTGGTGATGCTCATGGATCCGACAAAAATGCCGCACATCAGGGATTGATCGAACAACCAGCCCATCCGGTCAGCATGACTCGTTTTTGCGGAAGGTGCCATGGGGAAATTGTCGAACAGGTGGCGGGAACGGTGCACTTCACTGTTGCTAATGAAATCAATATGGTCCGTCAGGCCTTTGGTAGCACAGAAACTCTTGTTTCACTCGTCGATATCCCGCGTGGAGACTCTTCTCCGGCAACTCCTTTGCAGCTCGTTGATGACCTCTTGCGTCGGCGTTGCCTGCGCTGTCACGTCTATTCAGCCGGGGAGGCATATCCGGCGACTGTCCACGGTACTGGCTGTGCCGCCTGCCATCTTGCCTTTGCCAGCGGTTCACTGGTTAAGCATGATTTTCTGGCAAAACCAAGTGATCAGCAGTGTTTGAGCTGTCATTATGGGAATCGGGTTGGAGCTGATTACTACGGCCGCTTCGATCATGATGTCAATTGGGATTATCGCACCCCTTTCGCTGCAGGTGAAGAACAGCGTGAGCCCTTTGGTCTTGGTTATCATCAGTTAGTCCCTGATGTTCACCAGAAGGCTGGGATGCAGTGCATCGACTGTCATGGTGCGAGCGAATTGATGGCCGGAAAGGAGTCGCTTTCCTGTGTGTCCTGCCATGGAGATTCGCTTGATCAACGGGTGATATCGGTGACTGACCGTGGTGGTCGCAGGGATTTGGTTCTGGCAAATGGGAAAACGGTGATTATCCCAGTGATGGTTGATTCCGCCCATGACCGTTATGGCAAGAAGGTGGGATGTCAGGTTTGTCATAGTCAATGGACTTTTGGCGATTACGGCAATCATCTCATTCGGATGGACGACCCGGATTACGAAATGTGGGAGGGAGTGACCCGGCAGGGGAGCGCCGAGCTTGAATCCAGACTCGAAACGGCGCTTTATCTTGACGGAGGGGAAGACGAGGTGACTATGGCCGATGGCATTACCGGCAAAGCATTGCCTGGTTTGTGGTTACAGGCCTATGAACTCAGGCGGTGGGAGGATGTTAACACCTGCTTTGATCTTCAAGGAATGCTTCAGGTTTGTCGTCCACTACTTGACCTTTATCTCTCTTTCACTAATAATGAAGGTGAGACAGTATTTGACCGAATTGTTCCACAGAAAGGGACAGTGGTTATGACCCCATATACGCCGCACACCACGGGGAAAGCAGGACAATTTTATCAACAACGGCTTATGCCCTTACATTTACCATGAGAAAATATACTGTAATCATTACGTTGTTTGTTGTTGCTGTCATGCTTCATGGCTGCGCGAGCAAGGTGCCTTACAGTTATACGCCTCAGCCGAAGTCGTTGCCAGTTCCTTCGCGAAAGGAGTCTGCTGTCCGTTATGTTCCTCCTACTCAGCGGCCTTATACAATTGACGGCAAGACCTATTATCCGATTCCTTCTGCCTATGGATATGAGGAGATTGGGGTGGCCTCCTGGTACGGACCGCAATTTCATGGAAGAAAGACCTCTAATGGCGAAACATATGATATGAGGGGCCTTACCGCCGCTCATAAGATTTTACCGATGAACACCAGGGTCCTGGTTAAAAATTTGACCAATGGCAAGGAGATCGTGCTGCGGGTTAACGACAGGGGACCTTTTGCTAAGGAACGTGTTATTGACTTGAGCCTGGGTGGAGCGAGAGCGCTTGGAGTTGATGGTCCGGGTACTGCCAAGGTCAGAGTGACTGCCTTGGGCGAGGCGGAACGAACTTTGGTGAGAGGTCAGGTCAGGAATCGTTTTGTGTCGTCGCGGGATTTCAACGAGGGAGAATTTTACGTTCAGATCGGCGCCTTCACCAGCAGGGATAATGCGAATCGTTTGAAGGAGGTCATGGTAAGCCAAGGGAGTAAGGCCATTGCCCAGGTATATGATCAAGCAGACGGTACCCGCTACTACAGGGTGCAGGTGTGGGTTGGGTGCAGTCTTGATGTTGCGAAGTCTGAAGAGCTAGATTGGCAGCGACGCTATCCCGGGTCATTTGTTATTGCGAGATAGTTCAGGGAAGAGATGTGGGCTTGACGCCTCATCCTCAGGTTATGTCAGCACGTAGCAATTTTTGCCGGACTCCTTGGCTTGATAAAGATTTCTATCGGCGCGTTTGATGAGACTGTTTGGTGTGTCCTCGGTTAGAAATTGGGTGATGCCGAGACTAACGGTCTTGTTAACCTTTTCGCCCTGCTGGGGAAAAAAATCCGTCGCTGCAAAGGTTTGTCTGATCCGTTCCGCCACAAAAATCGCCTCTTCTGCTGTTGTGTCTGGCAGGATGACGGTAAATTCTTCCCCGCCATAGCGATTACCTCGGTCAATGGTTCTGATGCTTTGGGTGATAATCTTCCCCATGACGGACAAAACTTTGTCTCCCTCAGCATGACCGAAGGTGTCATTAAAGTGTTTGAAGTTGTCGATGTCCATAATGATCATGGATAGAGGGCGGTTATACCGTCTTGATCGGTCGGTTTCATTCCGCAGGGTCTCGTTGAAATGGCGTTTATTGAAGAGACCTGTCAATTCATCGACAATGCTGAGTTCTTTGTAACGGCTCTCACTCTCCTTAAGCAGTATTTCTGCCTTGACCTTGGTTGTGATGTCGGTGATGTGCTCGACCATTCCCAGCAGTTCTCCCACCAAGCCACGAAATGGGGTGGAGACGATGCTGTAATAGATCGTCTCACCGTTTATATCTTGCTTTTCGATTTGGCTTTCAACCCGTTTTTCGCCATTATTTATTCTCGTCAGAGGACACTCTGGTGTGTTGCAGAGGGTGGAGTGGAACGCCTCGTAACACTTGCGGCTTTTGACCTGATCAGCGGTGGTATTGGCCATTTTTAGAAAGGTTTCGTTGTTGCGGATGATTTCGAAGTCATTGTTGACTAAAGCGATCCCGCCAGCCACGGTCTTGAAGATCTGATTGACTTCGATATACGCCCTTTCCGCATCCATGGCTAATTGATTTGCGTGTTCTATGGACCCTTCAAGTTGTGAGTTTACGTCTTCCAGTTCAAGTTTGTACCGATCAATGGATTTTACTGTTTGTTCAATGGCTAGGCGTTCCGACATACTACGTTTGGCAATGGCGAGCCAGTCAGCAATTTGTGATGTCATGACCGGTTGGTCCATGCAGTAGCAGGCCCCAGCCATGAGAGCAGTGGTCTGGTCGATAGAATTGACTTGATTTGCGATCATGAGGATGGTGCAATAACCGCCAACAGGAGATGATTTGATCTGTCGGCAAAGAGTACGGCTTGTATCGGCAGGTAAGTTCCATTCGATGATAACTAGGCGATAACAGTCATTGTTAAATAAGGCCCAGGCAGCCTCTCCAGAAGAACAAATCTCTGCGTCGAAACCAATGGCTGTGGCATTGTCGCGCAACCATGCTTGGGCATCAACTTGATCTTCGACGATGAGGATTTTTTGTTGTTGCTGTTCTGTATTAACCATAAGCTTAGAGAGTGTTCTTGTGGAGGTTTGAGGTCAAGGACCTTAGTACCTGTCAGTATAGCATAGCATTAAAAAAAAATTCTATAAAAATTCCTTAAGCAGATAACTTGGTGACAAGTTATCCCTGTAACTATTGTCTATTGGAAGGTAAGCTGAGATTATTCCTGATCGAGAACTTAATGAATATCTTAGCCGGCCTGTCTGACAACAAAAAAAGGCGGCTGTTCCAAGAGGAACCGCCGCCTTTTTTTGTTACTAATAGAGTAACTATCCACCTTCTGACCCAGAAAGGTGCCGAAGCCCAGAACCGTAACTGTTCAGCAGTGCCGCAGATGCTAGGCATCGGCCTGCGATGTGTGCTTTTCGCACATGAGCAAGCCGATAACAACGCAGATGTGGCACTACTGGACAGTTACCTAATAGAATTAATATTTAGTTGGTTGGCTCAAGGGCCTTGGCACGACCCTCAAGGAATTTCCAGCTTTTCTCAACGTCCTTCTGTGACAGTGCCATCAACTCATCGGCCATGCTCGGGTTAGTAAGTTTCAACGCTCGGTAACGGTTTTCATTCAAGGCGTATTCCGCGAACGGAATAGATGGGGCCTTGGAGTCGATGTGAAGCGGGTTTTTGCCTTCGTTCTCAAGTTCCGGGTTGAAACGGTACAGCGGCCAATGTCCGCATTCAACGGCTTTCTTCTGCTGATCAAGGCCCTTGGTCATGTTGATGCCGTGGTTGATGCAGTGTGAGTAGGCGATGATCAGAGATGGACCATTATAAGCCTCGGCTTCGGCGATAGCCTTGGCGGCTTGACCTGGATTGGCGCCAAAGGCGATTTTTGCGACATAGACGTTGCCGTAAGTGGAGAAGATCATGCCGATATCCTTCTTAGGCATTTTCTTTCCACCGGCAGCGAACTGAGCAGTGGCAGCGCGAGGAGTGGACTTGGACATCTGACCACCGGTGTTTGAGTAAACTTCAGTGTCCATGATCAGGACATTAACGTTTTCACCTGAAGCTAAGACGTGATCAAGACCACCGTAGCCGATATCGTATGCCCAACCATCGCCACCAAAGATCCAGACTGATTTTTTAACCAGGAAATCGGCAATGGGGAGAAGCCGTTTAACGATAATTGAATTAGATCCTGCCAGAGTATCTTTGAGTTTTGCAACCCGCTCACGTTGGGTATCAATTTCGGTCTGTGATTTTTGCGAGGCGTCGATAATGTCGCTCGCAATTTTCTTGGTGATGAGTTTTTCGTTGACAGCCTTGCCCAGTAATTCAATCGCTTGAGATGCCATTTTGCTGACAGTGTTGCGCATGCCAAGACCAAATTCGGCGTTATCCTCGAACAGGGAGTTTGCCCAGGACGGTCCGCGACCTTTGGCGTCCTTGCAGTAAGGGGTAGTCGGCAGGTTGCCCCCGTAGATCGACGAACAACCGGTGGCATTGGCGATCATCATCCGGTCCCCAAACATCTGAGTGACCAGTTTAATGTAAGGAGTCTCGCCGCAGCCGGCGCAAGCGCCTGAGAACTCGAACAAGGGTCGCATGAGCTGACTGCCTTTGACCGTGGACGGATCAATCTCTGCCGGGCTGATTTCGGGCAGGCTGAGGAAGTATTTGACGTTGGCTGCTTCGGTGACGCGCAGAGGTTCGGTGTTGGGGATCATCTGCAGAGCCTTGGTTTTGGCCGGGCAGGCCTCAAAACACAGGGTGCAGCCGCAGCAGTCTTCAGTGAAGACCTGGATAGTGGCTTTACGACCTTCGAACTGCTTGCCGACGGCGTCAACGGTTTTAAAGGTCTTGGGCGCTTTCTTGAGGTCAGCGGTTTTGACGATCTTCAGCCGAATAGCTGCGTGTGGACATACCAGTGAACAGCGTCCGCACTGAATGCAGTTTTCTGGAAGCCATTCCGGTACTGAAACGGCGATATTGCGTTTCTCATACTGGGTGGTGGCGGTTGGCCAGGTGCCGTCGTTCGGAATCTGAGAGACCTTCAAGCTGTCGCCCTTGCCCTGGATCATGGTGGCGGTAACTTCCTGTACAAACGTGGGAGCATCGGCCGGTACGGTAAGGGGCAATTCGTGGCCACTGATCGTTTTCGGGATCTTGACCTCGGTGATATTGCTCACTGCAACGTCAACTGCATCGTAGTTCATCTTGACGATCTTTTCGCCCTTGTTGCCATAGGTTTTCTTGATTGCGCCCTTGATGGCCTTGATCGCTTCTTCCTTGGTAAGGATTCCGGAGATCAGGAAGAAGGCGGTCTGCATGATCATGTTGATGCGGGCGCCAAGACCGATGGCATGACCCAATTTGATCGCATCGATCACATAAAATTTGGTCTTCTTGTCGATCATCTGCTGTTGAACTTTGGCAGGTAATTGCTTCCAGATAGACTTGGCGTCAAAGTTTGTGGTCAGCAGGAAAGTGCCGCCGACTTCCAGATTGGACAGCATGTCGTATTTGTCAAGGAAGGTGAAGTTGTGGCAGGCGATGAAGTTTGCTTTATTGATCAGGTAGGGGGCAACTACTGGATTCTTGCCGAAGCGCAGGTGGCTGGTGGTGATCGAACCTGATTTTTTTGAGTCGTAAACAAAGTAACCTTGGGCTGAGTTGTCAGTCTCGGTGCCAATGATCTTGATGGTGTTCTTGTTTGCTCCGACAGTGCCGTCTGAACCTAAGCCGTAGAACATAGCACGGTAGACATCAGCTCCTTCGATGTTAAACGAGGGGTCATAGTTTAAACTGGTAAAGGCAACGTCATCGTTTGGCCCGACGCAGAAGTGGTTCTTGGGGGCCCATGAGGACATGTTGTCAAAAACTGCCTTGACCATGGCTGGGGTGAATTCAGCGGAACCTAAGCCGTAACGGCCGCCAAGGATCAATGGCTGACAGTTGGTCCGGCATGATTCAACAGCCTCGCCTATAGCAGCGCGGATATCAAGGTAAAGGGGCTCACCAACGGATCCGGCCTCTTTGGTGCGATCAAGAACGGTAATCTTCTTGACAGTGCTTGGAATTGAGTTGACCATTGCTTTGCAGTCGAACGGCCGGAATAGACGGACGATCATTAATCCGACCTTTTTGCCAGTGGAAATGAGGTGGTCGATGGTGGCGGCAACAGTCTCGGCACCAGAACCCATCATGATGACAATTTCTTCAGCGTCAGGCGCTCCGTGATAGTCAAACAGGTGGTACTGGCGGCCAGTGATCGCTGCAAACTTGTCCATGGTGTCTTGAACGATGGCAGGGCAAGCGCTGTAGAAATTGTTGGCGGTCTCGCGGCCAGTGAAATTGACATCAGGATTCTGGGCGGTGCCGCGAATCATTGGATGATCTGGGGTCAAGCCACGAAGGCGGTGGGCAATCAACAGATCTTCGTCGATGATAGCGTTCATGTCGTCATAGGTGAGTTGCTCGACCTTCTGAATTTCATGTGAGGTTCGGAAACCGTCAAAGAAGTGCATGAAGGGGATGCGGCTCTTGAGAGTGGCTTGGGTTGAGATCAAGGCCATATCCTGGCACTCTTGAACGTTTTGTGAGCAGAGCATTGCCCAGCCAGTTTGGCGGGCGGCCATGACGTCGCTATGGTCACCGAAAATCGATAGTCCTTGGCCGGCCAAAGCCCGGGCGGAGATATGGAAGACAGTCGAAGTCAATTCCCCGGCGATCTTGAACATATTGGGGAGCATGAGCAGCAGGCCCTGTGAGGCGGTAAAGGTGGTGCACATGGCGCCTGTAGTCAGAGAGCCGTGCAGAGCGCCGGCCACGCCGCCTTCTGATTGCATTTGGGTAACAGCCGGCACGGAACCCCAGATATTCTCCTGAAGGGCTGTTGCCTTGGAGTCGGCTTCGGCAGCCATCGATGACGAAGGGGTAATAGGGTAGATGGTGATGATTTCACTGGTTGCGTAAGCTACATGGGTACAGGCCTGGTTTCCATCAATGGTGACCATTTTTCGGGACATAGATTTCTCCTTTGCTTATTTTTTAAGTAAGAGTGAAAGTTATGAGGAATAATTAATTAAATGGTGTGGTTTCTTGAGGCGAGGAGTCGAAGTGGGAAGACCGTCGAGTACTCAACACTCTCGTACGCTGAAAGTATAGGGGTATGTTTGATGATGCCTAAGGTGTTGAAAATATTCAAAACAACAAAAAACAACCTTTTTAAACTAATAAATGTAAACGAAGTTTAGAATAATATCTAGTTTTTTGTAAATACGATAAAATTTATATGAATTAATTGAACCATTCATCAGGGGGGCCAGAATTTTCTAGAACCTCGGGATTGAAAGTGCCAAGTGGTGTTGAAGATGCTGAATGGTTACGAAATCATAGTCAAATCGAGGTTGTGAAATTGTTTGTTCGATGTGGGGTGTTAAGGGTAAAGGAGTAAAAGGACGTCTCTATTCGGTTGAATTTTTTAATTGGCGCATGCTATCATGGAGGATCATTTTCATGTGCAGTGACACCTATGTTGTTATTCTTAAGGAAAAAAGATACTGATAAAATTGCAGCCGCCAGGTGGTTGGTTTGAAGGTCAGGCAAAGAAGATCTTTCGGTATGAACATACTACTAACTGCAGGTTTTTTTCTATCTTCTTCAGTCTGATATTGTAATGAAAATTTGATGGCGTCGCAAAAAGCCCGATCTACTGCGTTGCAGCGCACTTTTGCTCATTCGGCACACCATATGTGTGGCCTCATTCGCAAAAGCACACTGCGCCTCGGAGTCTCTCTTCGCTCGCTTACCTGTATATCGGCCCTTTTGCTTAGACATCGACTACCTTTTTGCGAAATTGTCAAAATTTAACTGAATAAAAATGATGAAGATCTTTGTATATGCCATAGAACGTATCATTCTTGTTATGTTGCTTGTTTGTGTCTGTCCGGTAGTGTCAGTTGGGCAAGATCTTGATTTGATGATATTTTATTCCAACGATGTCCATGGCGAGACGGAGCCCTGCGGCTGACATAGCCATCAGTTGGGCGGTCTGTCCAAGAAAGCCTTTCAGTTGAATGCCATTGCCACTAAGGATGAGGCCAGGTCTCATCTCACTCTGGATGCGGGAGACCTGTTGTTTAAGGGTGGCGCTGTCACTCTTCCTGGCCAGGAGACGCTTGGTACGTTGAGGGCCGCAGCCATTGTTGAGGCTTATGACGTTATGGGCTACGATGCGGTTGCGGTTGGAGGAAAAGATCTTGCTGCGGGTATTCCTTTTCTGCAATCGTTGCGTAAGAAATCGAAGTTTGTGTGGGTCAGCGCTAATCTCGTGACCAGATCGACGAAGAAATTAATTGTTCGGCCTGGTGTGACCTTGAAGGCGGGTGATGTTAAGGTTGGAGTGATAGGTCTGACCGGACCGGCGATACTCCCCGCCACTGAAGATGCCATGATCCTGCCTTGGGATCAGGTTCTGCCCGAATTGCTCGTTAAAGTCAGTAAGAAACACGATCTGGTTGTTATTTTGTCCAACCTCCCTGTTGCAGATAATCAACGTATAGCTGAAAGGTACAAGACCGTTCATTTGATCATTCAGTCCGGGGTTTCAGCAAACTCTATCACCCCTGAACCGATCAATAATACGGTAGTTGTGAGTGTCGGGTCGCAAGGCAAGCAGCTTGGAGTCATGGAGATCGATTGGCAACCGAGCAAATGGTGGGACAACCAGAAGGGAGAAGCTTTGATCCGTAAAAAAGAGGCTCTGGAGCAGGTTCGTTTTCATCTTCTACAATTTCGGCAGGAGAAAGATCCTGAAATCGCCCTGCGCAATCGCCCTGATCAATTAAATACATACCATCTCCTGCAGGGGAGAGAGCGTGAATTTGTGAGTGACATAGATAAGTTGACTATAGAGATAAAGAAGGATGTGGCAACCAATGGGCAGCCTGCGACGTACCGCAACCGATTTGTGCCCATGGAAGTCAGCCTGCCTGACCAGCCTGAGGTGCTTGAGATAGTCACTCGTCTTAAAGAGGCGGTTAATTCCTTGGGTCAACAACAGAGCAAGATGGAACCATCTGCTCCTGTCAGTCAGCTCTATCTCGGGAGTACGGGGTGCGGACAGTGTCACAGCGCTCAGCGCGCAGCCTGGTTGAAAACACCTCATGCTATGGCTTTTAAGACCTTGGAGAAGGCTCGACAGCAATTCAACCCGGAGTGTTTGCCGTGTCATGTTACTGGTATGTCCATGGCTCAAGGTAAGGAGGCATTGTCTCTGCCTGAATATCTAAGAGGGGTGGGGTGTGAATCATGCCATGGTGCAGGGCGAGGTCACGCCGTAGCGCCAAAGGGCAATGCCATGGTCAGCACACCGAGTCCTTCGGTATGTTTGCACTGTCACATTCCACCTCATGATCCGGATTTTGACTATGCCAAACAGATCAAGAAGGTGGGACATTGACGAGATTTAAACTGGTGAAGGGGCTCCTCATGAGCCGCTTACTCACATCACAGTAAAATAAATATTTCAGGGGATCATCTATTCTGATTTTTGGAGAGTTCTAGTAACTATGCGTAAAACAAAAATAATTTGTACTATTGGCCCAAAGACAGCGCCCTATGCCATGCTGCAACAGCTTGCCGAAAAAGGGATGAATGTCGCACGCTTGAATATGTCTCATGGCTCTCTGGAGTGGCATTGGGACGCTATTCGAAATATTAAAAGGATCAACAAGAAGATTGGTACGACTATCGCTATTATGCTGGACACCAAGGGCCCAGAGGTGCGGACCGGTGATGTTAAGCAGGACTTACCTCTTCAGAAGGGAGAGATCCTTATCCTGACAGTTCGACGTCAGGCAGAGCTTGAGCCATATTGCGTCGAGGTCAGCTATGACGGGTTTGTCAATGATGTTGAGGTGGGTGATATTGTCCTTGTCGATGGCGGGATGATCAGTCTGTTGGTGAGGGCCATTCACGATTCCGATGTGGTTTGTGAGTCATTGGATGATGGGATTCTCAGTTCAAGGAGGCATATCAATATCCGCGGCAAGAGCGCTGACCTGCCTTCAATTACCGACAAGGATTGGCAAGATATTAATTTTGGCATTGATAACAATGTTGATTTTATTGCTCTTTCCTTTGTGCGTGGCGCTTCGTCAATAAGCGAATTGCAGAGCTATCTGGCGGAGAGGAAGGCCCCGATTGATCTTATTGCTAAGATTGAAAGCGCCGAGTCCATTCCCCATCTGGATGAAATTATTGCGGTGGCAGACGGGATTATGATTGCCCGTGGTGATTTAGGCGCTGAGTTGCCCTATGAAGAAGTGCCGTTGTTGCAGGACGAGATAATCAAAAAATGCAGGTTGGTTGGAAAACCAGTTATTGTTGCCACCCATATGTTGGAGTCCATGATCGTTAATCCAACGCCCACCAGGGCTGAGGTTACTGATATTACCTATGCTGTACAACAGGGGGCCGACGCCATCATGCTCTCCGGTGAGACCGCTACTGGCAAGTATCCGTTCAAGGCGTTTGAAGTCATGGATGCCGTAGCGCGGAGAATTGAGCGGCAGATGGAGTTATCGAAAGTTGTTGAGGTGCTTGCTTCCATAAATCCTAAGGATGAGATAGCACGGAGCGCGGCAATTTTGAGTAATAACTTGCAGGCGGCTGGAACTCTGGTGATTACCAGGCGGGGACTGATGGCTGTATTGTTGTCCAAATGTCGACCTATCGCTCCAATCCTTGCCATTACCAATACGTCTCATGTGCGCCGCAGGTTAGGTATTCATTGGGGAATTCATGCCTTTCGCATTAAATTTTCAAATGATCCTGAGGTGACTATTCAGCGTGCGATAGAGCACCTGCGGCGGAAGATGACCTTGTTGCCTGGAGATCGGGTTATTGTCCTTTCCGATATTCTGGCTGGGGGGAAATTTGTCGAGACCGTTCAGATCCGAGTCATTGAAGGGGCGTCTGCGTAACTGTTTCGGCAATGAATTGTCTGCTGGGAGTCAGGTTCTTTTCTTGGCGTGGGAACTGGTGGCGTCGGGGGCGTTGGTCGCAGCCGGCGGAGCAGTGATTGGTCTGGTGTTGACGCGAAATTCATCGATTTGAATCTCACCATACCCTTCTCCCAGTAAGTGAAATGAAAACCCTCTTCGTCCTGTCGGGTTGTCAATATCAAAGTTGATCGACATCTCTTCGCCGGTGTGAAGTAGAGGTAGCTCGGGTGGCTGTGCAGAGCTGTCTTTGTCGAATTCCTTTAAGGAGAGCTTGAGCGCAGCCCCTTGGTTATCAGTCTGCACGGCAGTGATGCGCAGGCTGACGGAGGTTCGCGTCCCTTTGCCAAAATCGAGGTATTGGGCACCGATGAGATTATCTGTCCAGTCATTCATCACTGTCGGTTTGAGTTGGCGGATGTCGCCATTGGCAAACAGGAAGTTTTGTTCATCATCAGGCTGCAAGACCGAGCGATTTAATGCCTCGACCAAGGCGAATTGCTTTTTTGCTTTAGTATCAGAGAAACGTCGTAACTCTGGGGCTTGCGGGATGTTAAACCGGTATCCCTGGTCATATTCTCGGCAGACTCTCTGAAAATTACACTCTTCAAGGTTCCCAGCGCTGTTTAGGTGACGGTTGAATCCGTTGGTGTAAGAGAGGATCTCTCGGCCTTGGTCGTAATTACGGAACATACTTCTGCCAGAGATGCCCGGAGTCATGGGCAAACTAAAGTAGTCCAACACTGACGCGGCAAGATCGATGTGACCGTATACTCCCTCCTTGAACGCGGGTAACTCTTCGTGCTCCGGGGCAATAATCATGCTTATTCCCCAAGCACTCCCCATTCGTAGTTCATTCCCTCGGGCCTCGTCCGAGGTGATAATAACAAGTGTGTTTTCAAAAACTCCCATCTCTTTCAATTGAGTCAGGAAGTGGCTTGCTGACTCATCCAGAAAGGCTATGGCAGCTAGTATTGGTGACGGATAGCGCTCAAGGTATGATTGAGGCGCGCCATAAGGCTGGTGGGTACCTACGGTCAGGAGTGTCAGAAACCATGGTCTCTCTTGCTCTTGCAATTGCTGGATAGCTTGGATGGAGCCGGAGAAAAAGGCCTTGTCATCCCATCCCCAAGTAATTTCATCACCCTCTCCAGGTAAGGGAGTGATGCTCTCTCGTCCACGTGTCGTCTCAAATCCTATGTGGGGCATGACCTTGTCTTTTGACATGAATGCGAGTTCTGCCGCTTGCAGAAAGTGGGTGGAAAATCCGTAATTGGCGAGTTGGGCAGGAAGGCATGATGTTCGTATTTCTTTAAATGTTAGCAATTCCGTAGCCTTAGGTGTGCTGAAGTCGAGCTTGGGATAGTCTCCGCAGAGTAATGAGTACAGTCCGCGTATGGTTTGATGGTTATGGACTACGAAGTCCGGGATGTGCATGGCGTCGTACTCTTGGGCCAGGGCACTGAGTTGGGGCATGGGCTTTTGATCGGACGGATAGCCTTGGTGTTCTCTGATTTGATCGATATCGGCCCCCGAAATTCCTTCAAGTACAATAAGGAGGACATTTCGTGCCTTGCCTTGGTTGATCAGTCGAGTTCCTTGCAGGTCCAGGCTGGTGAGTTTTCTTGCTTGGACACTGGCCCAGGCGATGTCTGTCGTTTGGTTGTTGAAGATGTATTTGGAGGTTGTTTCCACGACAAGTTTGTGCAGAATATCATACTGCTTCCAGGGCGGTGCGGCCAAATCCCATTGTCGAGTTATCATATGCAGGGGAGAGAGCAGAATTACTGCCAAACAGATATTGCGAAACCCTAATGAACGGGGTGTAGGTCTTGAAAGAAGGCGTATGCCTGTTAAACCGAGACTGCCGGTGAGCATCGCCAGCAGAAAGGCTGGGTGAGTCAGGCCGTTGCCTTGTAAGGACTGCTGAACCATAGTGCGGTCCACAAGGTAAATGGCATCGGTGACGCTGGGCATTCGTCCTACGGCAAGAACAAGTTCCACGGTGACGCTTTGGATGATGCTCCAGAAAACGAGGGTGAGAGCGATAATGAGGGGGGGGCTGCGGTAGGTAAGTAGGGCGATAAGAGCGGCGCTGCCTAAAGATGAGATTACTCCTGCGGCAGACCAGCCCCAGAGTAATCCGTGAATGATGAGCGGTAGCAGGAGCACGAAAAGCAGTAATGAAATAATCAGTTGTGTGGAGTGATGTCTGATGAAGGGGGTTGGGTTCACAGACTAGGCCTCTATGATGGAGGAGATGACCAAGATGACTTGTGTTTGAACTTTTGGTGGGGAACAAGCATCATCAAGGAAGAGATTTTTTGTTGCTTTCGGTTTGGTTTAAGTGGGGAAGGATATGGCGACGAAAAACAGAAAAAATATAAGGGCATTATGCCAATAAGTCAAGGTGACCAACATAAGGGTATTGTTAAGCGAAAAGCCAAAAATATAAAATTATTTTATGACGTTACACAGTAACAGGAGCGATAATGCGAAAGGAGACCTATTAGTTGTACTTTTGTCTACGAAGAGGGGGATGACGAATCAAGAGCGGGATTATAGATAGTTATAAGAAAAGAGGTCATGCGCCTTGATAGCGGCATGACCTCTTTTGGGGTGACACAAACTTTCTTATTGGAATGACTCGTTACATCTGCTCAACAAAAAAGGCTGACAGATAGGTCTGTCGGGTCATGGATGTGTCAGTTGGTTTTGGTATGGCTAAAAAAGGATTGATTCCGTTTATTAAGGAATAGATCCCTCTGATCTTATTAGCAACCAAAAGCCTTTTGCAGCGGCGGAACGGTTTGTTTCTTGCGGCTCATCATGCCTGGAACCCACATGGACCCGTTGTCCAGTTTGCCGTTGAATGCCTTCTCGATGAGTGCGTTGTCTTCGGATACAATCAGCAGGTCGGTGCCTTCCTTGACGACATCGGTGAGCATGAAGAGGACGGAGTGACGTCCTTCAGCCTTCAGGGTTTCCATTGCTTTGACCAGGTCGGCGCGTACGGCGGCTGCTTGATCAAGGGTGGCAAGTTCGAGCTGGCCGATGCCAACTTTTTTGCCATTCATGTCGAAATCCTTGTAGTCACGATTGAGGAGATCCTTGATCGGGATGCCGTCGATAGCGGATTTTGATTTGAGCATGTCCATGAACAGTGAATCGGTATCGGTGATTCCTGCGGTAGCAGCTAATTCTTTAACAGCAACTTTGTCTTCCGGGGTGCAGGTAGGAGACTTAAAGTTAACGGTATCGCTTAAGATCGCAGCGGTCATGATTCCGGCAATATTCTTGTCAATAGCAATGCCATTGGTCTTGAAAATTTCGTTGATAACGGTGCAGGTACAGCCAACTGGTTTAGCGTAGAAGAAAATCGGGCTGTTGGTAGTCACATCGCCGATCTTGTGATGGTCAACCACTTCGACAACGTCAGACATATTGGCAGGACCCTGGGCGATGTCGCTGAAGTCTACCAGAATGAGTTGTTTGCCGGCGGCGTCAGTCATGATCTCCGGGGCAGCAAAACCGAACCTGTCCAGAACCAGCTTGCTCTCGGGGTTCAGCTCGCCTTGCATAGCCGGGGTAGCGTCAACGCCCTGGGCTTTTTTAAAAGCAGCATAGGCAATCGCTGAGGCTACTGAATCGGTATCCGGGCTCTTGTGCCCTACAACGTAAATTGACATACTTACTCCTCCATCCTTGTGAAATGAATAATAATGAACCTGTGTATAGCCTGACTATCCTCCCTGTGGATAGCAGCCGACAAAACATAGTGCTAATCAAAAATCCAGTCAAGCACAAAAAATGATTCAGGACTTCTTTGGTAAGATAGGTGTCAATGTCGCCACTCTGGAGATGTCAAGAAAATGCTCGATGACGTTTTGTCAGCAGGCAGCTTGGGTCTTCTTTCGTTGTCAATGCCAATGAAGGATGGTATAAATTATCGATTGCTGGAGAAAAAATAATGTCAGCCGGTGATCGGACTATTCATTATTAAAGGCCATGATAGTTCACTGGGGGCAGTCCCTTTATTCAATTGAAGCTGGGTGAGTGTTGAGAGGCATGTGCTAATGAAGCAGGTTAAGGCTGTTGTCTTCGATCTTGACGGAACCCTTCTTGATACTCTGGATGATCTTGCCGACTCGATGAATGATGTCTTGGCGCGTCTTGATTTTCCTGTTCACTTGCGAGACCAGTATCGATATTTTGTCGGTGATGGGATGGAAAACTTAGCCCGCCGTGTTTTGCCTGAGGTTGATCGGACGGATGAGATGGTTCGGCGGGTAAGTGATGAGATGCGGGTTGAGTATCAAGGTCGGTGGGCAGACCGGACTAAGCCTTACGACGGCATTGTTGAGTTGCTCGAACTATTGTCACGTCGTGGTTATATCCTTAATATTCTGTCGAATAAACCTGACGAGTTTACTTGTCTGATGGCAGATCATTTTTTTGCCGGCTTCCCGTGGGCTCAGGTTCGCGGCGCTCGGATAGGGGTGCCGCGGAAGCCAGATCCTGCCGGAGCCTTTGCCATTGCCAGGGAGCTTGATCTTGACCCTTGTCAGTTCCTCTATCTCGGGGATACTAATACTGACATGATCACGGCGAGTTCCGCGGGTATGTATCCGATTGGGGTGCTCTGGGGGTTTCGGACCCGGAGTGAACTTGAACAGTTCGGCGCCAAGACGCTCTTAGCTCATCCTCTCGAGTTCCTTACTGCAATTGATGTAAACGTTCACCGGGCACCCCATTTGCTTCGCAGTCTCGCAAACTCGCTTAGCTGTTAGCGGCCTGCTCATGTGCAACTAGCACACTTCGCAGACCGCTTTCGCGCATCTGGGGCACCCGGTAAACGTTTACAGTCCGGTGAAATCCGCACGTTCAACGCTTCTGGTGAACGATTACCAATTGATAGCTGACGTGGTGTGGGCGGCGTGTTGGTCCCTTAAACGAGTTTCATTCTACTGCTGTTTTTCCCTATGTTGGATGGATTGATGTCTGCTGAGGGGGAGGGCTATCTCAGATCTAATCTTCTATGGGGGGGGCCGAACAGCACACTAGTAAGTTTATTCGCTGTAATGGGCTTTTCAATGAGGATGATGCCCTGATCCAGGACACCGTGATGGGCGATGGCGTTATCCGTGTAGCCGGACATGTAGAGGATTTTGGTTTCTGGTCTTTTGGTCGTGATGGCCTCAGCGAGTTCCCGTCCGTTGAGGCCGGGCATGATGACATCGGTCAGCAGGATGTCGATCTGTCCGTCAAAGGAGTCGCTGAGTTCTAAGGCCTCAGCTCCATTGCCCGCTTCCAGTATTGTGTAGCCAAGAGGTCGCAGGATATCTGTGACCAGAGTTCTGATCGAGGACTCGTCATCTACCACCAAGATGGTTTCGTGGCCATGGGGGAGTGTTATTGTGGGGGATGGTTCAATAGTTTTTTCGACTGAACGGTCGACAACCGGCAGGAAAATTTTCAGGGTAGTGCCCCTGCCCAGTTCGCTGTACACAAAAATGTGGCCGCCGAGTTGTTTAATGATGCCATAGACCATGGACAGTCCCAGACCGGTGCCTTTCCCCCGTTCCTTAGTGGTGAAGAATGGATCAAAGATTTTTTCCTGGGTTTTCCGGTCCATGCCCTCCCCGGTATCACTCACTGAAAGCACTACGTGTTGGCCTGGCAGTACCCCGTCGTGGGTACTGACATAGGCATCGTCAAGTTCCCGATTTTCCGTTTCAAGGATCAGGCTGCCGCCTGTGGGCATTGCGTCTCTGGCGTTGACCGCCATGTTCAGCAGGACTTGTTCCATCTGCCCGGAATCAAGGAGTACGGTGTCATTTTTTGCTGCGGTACGGACCTCCAGGGAGATATCTTCCCCGATCATCCTGCCCAGCATTTTGGTTAGATTCTGGACGAGCTGATTCAGGCTGCAGGGCGCCATCTGTATCGTTTGTTTTCGGCTGAAGGCCAGGAGTTGTCTGGTGAGTTCGGCGGCCCTGTGCCCGGCCTCCATGATGCACTGGATCTTTCCTCTAGTCGGGGCATTTTGGTCCAGATCCATTAGTAACAACTCGCTGTAGCCGATAATGATAGAGAGGATGTTGTTGAAGTCGTGGGCAACCCCGCCGGCCAGGATGCCGATGGATTCCATCTTTTGGGATTGGGTAAGCTGGCTCTTTAGTTTTTCCTGTTCATCTGCCGCGTGTTTTAGCGCCATGATGTCGGTAAGGCTCCCTCGTAAGCCAAGGAATTTACCCGAGTTGTCATGTATTTCTGTGCAGACATGGCTGACCCAGCGGACTTGGCCTGTTTTGGTGACGATCCGGAATTCCAAGGCGATTTCCTTGTTGTTTTCGTCGGTGGGATGCGTATGGTTGGCCCATCGCTCCCGGTCTTCCGGGTGGAAGATCATATCCAAGAGGCCAGGATCAGAGAGGAACTCTTCTTCTGAATATCCGGTGAGTTCTGCACAATTGTGGGAGACGAAGAGCATCTCCTTACTTGGTGCCCGCCAGAAGATGAAGTCGGTAGCGAATACGGTGACGGTGCGGTAGATCTCTTCGCTTTTTTGTAATTCTGCCTGCTGCCGATCAAGTTTTTCGAGCATGGAATTGAAGGTTCTGGCCAGGGTACCGGTTTCGTCTTCTGCCGTGGTGTGGAACAGTCGGGCCTCTCCTTTTTTGTTATCCAGCTCTGCCACATGCTGGGTGAGCGCTAATAGGGGGGTGGTTAGATATTGGCTGAAATAGCGAATGATAACGATAGCCGTCAGGGTGATGATCATTATTCCGGCCAGAAGGATCTTGACGGCACGAGTGATCAGGACATAGGCCTCAGCCTGAGGGTAATTTGCGGATAGGATCCAGTTTCGCACTTTCAGGCGTTTGACTGAGGTAAGCATTGCTATGCCGGACGCAGTAATGTTCTCCTTCGTGCCTTCAAAGCCATCAATGGCCTGATCAAACAGGATGTTTTTCCCGTTGGGCATCTCTTTGAAGATCATGGCCTTGTCCGGGTGCATGATCACGATTCTGTCCGCCGTGATCAGGGAGAGATAGCCGGTTTTGCCAATCCTTTTTTCCGAGATCTTGCCTAGCATATTGCTTCTCATCAGATCAATACTGCCAGCGAGGATGGCAATGATCTTGCCTTCACGGTCAAAAACCGGAGCGGTCATCATAATCACCGGGTGCTTGTGGGCCTGGGAGGTGATATAGGGATCGGAGATTACAGGCGCTGAGGTGGCAAGGGTGTCTTTAAGATAGGGTCGGAAAGAAAAATCTTTTCCTCGCCGATTGGGACTGAATGGGGATTCGGCAATGATTTTCCCTTCTGGTGAAAAGAGAAAGATGTGATTGTCAAAGGCCTTGTGCAACCCTGGGTGATGATCCAGAAAATCCTGGGCTGTATCGCCTGAGGCAATGGTTTCAGCTGAGATCAAGGAGGTTGTGTTGGTGAGTTGGGATTGGGCAAGGAAGAGCTTGTCCTCAAGTGAGTCTGCAATTTCGGAGAGCAAGGAGAACTGTTCGGTCGAAATAATTTCTGTGAGCTGCTGCTTGAACATCGATAGAACCAGGAAGGATGTGGCGCACATCAGGCACAGGAACAGTAGCGAGATGGCGGAGGTCATCCTGGTTTTTAAGGTGAACTTCATTCAAGGACTCCGTGATTCTTGGGGTAACCGGGTATGATTGGAAACTGCGGCAAGGTCCATGATAGTGTAACATAATCTTTAGCTTACCAGATTATCGATTACTGATGAAGGTAAAAGAAGAGGCGTAGGGGGATTGATAATGTATTGCGATATTCATGCCTCAAATTTTAAATAAAAGTAACTTCCAGCAACACCACATCTGCTTCGCAGTCTCTCTGCGGTCGCTTAGCTGTCATAAGCCTGCTCACATAGACGGGCTATAGTTCGCAGGCTTATTTCGCGCACCTGTAGCGCTGCTGAATAGTTACAGTTCCCGACATCTGCTTATTTTGCGGATCGAGCTTCCAAGTAACTACAGATAAGTGATTGAAATTGTGTGTTTTTATTTTTACGATTTTGACCAACGCCCGTGGCAGAATCGGTAGAAAGTTACTTTATGATAAACCGCCGCGTGCGGCGTGGGGCGCTTCTAAGTTACAAATAAAATTGTATTGCTGTGGTTGAAAGATGAATGATAAGCGCAGGTTTATTGAAGAGCGCAATCGGCTCTGTCTGCTGTTGTCTCTGCGTTGTTGGAGCTGAGTAGCCAAGGGCTGTTGGATTAAGAATTTATTAATATTAGGGGTTACCCATGCCTACTTCAGGGAAAAGATTTGAGGAATTGCGAAATATTATTGTGATACTTCGTCAGCCAGACGGATGCCCGTGGGACCTCAGGCAGACGCCGGAAAGTATTAAGTCCTATCTTATTGAAGAGACACACGAACTGCTCGAGGCTATTGAGCGTAATGACCCCGTCATGGTGAAGGAAGAACTCGGGGATCTTTTTTTTCAGCTGCTTTTTGTTAATCAGCTTTTTGAGGAACAGGGTCATTTTACTCTATCGCAGGTTCTGGTCGGGATCACTGATAAGATGATTCAACGCCACCCTCATGTTTTTGGTGACGAAATTGTCGCCTCGGAGGAGGATCAACGTCGGCGATGGAATGAAATCAAGGCTAAGGAGAAAAAAGAGGGCTCATCGGTAGCCGATCTTCTTCGCAACGTTCCCGGCAGCCTGCCGGGCTTGCGGCGTGCGCAACGGGTATCTGAGCGTGCTGCGCATAATGGGTTTGAATGGCGGGACATTCAGCAAGCCTTGGGAAAGTTGGATGAGGAGCTTGGTGAGTTGCATGAGGCGGTTGCTAACAGCGATCCTGGTCATATTGAAGAAGAGCTTGGTGATGTTCTTTTTATGCTGGTAAATCTGGGTCGGTTGACTAAAACAAATTGCGAAGAGGCCTTGCAGAGGACGACAAGTAAATTTATTAAACGCTTCGACCTTATTGAGCGCAAGGCCAAAGACACAGGACGTTCAATCGGAGAACTGACCATGGATGAACAGCTCGCACTCTGGAATGAAGCTAAAAAAGATTTGACATAAAATCCCCGATTATGGTATCAGAGCTGTTTAACTTTACAGCCACTATTCATTAACCCTTCTTGCTCTCCGCAGGAAACAGAGGGCCTTGCGGTAATTATTACCGCTAATGTCCAAAAGGAGGAACTCATGCGCAGGTATGAAACCATCTATATCATCAGGCCAGGTGCCAATGAAGATGATATAACCGCCATTATTGAACGGACCAATGGCGTCATTGAAAAATTCGGTGGAAAAATTGATTTGCTTGATCGTTGGGGGATCAAGAAACTGGCGTATGCTATCACCAAAGAGACTCAGGGCTATTATGTATTCACCGAATACGCTGGGGCGCCTGAGGCGGTTAGTGAGATCGAACGTCTTTTCCGGATTGATGATAAAGTCCTTAAGTACCTGACTGTCAAGACTCAGGATGTTTATGGGCCTAAAGCTGAAAAGGTCGTCAAGGTTATTGATCCTGAAGCCGCTTCGTCTGACGATGATAATGAGGATTAATCGACCCGAGTGACGATTTCCTGTAGTTCACATTGTTTATTTTAGTGTGATTAAAGAAATACACGAACGAGCGCCTGTTAGGTTGCTCGTCGAAAGGGCTTATCCAGTGTGACTGGATTAGGAGATATCAATGAAGAGACCAAAAACCAAACAGACCAAGAGACCACGTAAGACCTTTGATCGCAAGCGAGTTTGTCGTTTCTGCGCTGAAAAGGCCACTGAGATTGATTATAAGGATATCAAGACGCTGTCGAATTTTCTGACTGAGCGCGGTAAAATCATCCCTATGCGGATCTATGGGAATTGTGCTAAGCATCAGCGTCAGATGACTGAGGCAATCAAACGGGCCAGACAGATTGCTCTATTGCCGTATACCGGGATCATTGCCCGGACGCCGTCTGCCCGGATGGGTTCAGGGGAAGGACGAGGTGAAGGCCGGGGGGATAGTCGAGGAGAAAATCGGGGAGATAATCGATAATTAACGCGGGATGGGATATGATCGTGATTATTTGAGAGGGGTTGCTTTGACCACTGCTGTGCTGACCTTGCCTGCTTTATCGGCCGGTATGGCATGGCTTATATTTTTTTCCTCTCTCCCTATTATTTATTTTCCCATCGCTTTAGGCGTTGATAAAGGTTTTAGGATTATTTTTCATGCAATGCTGATCTCTTGCGGGATTTCTTTGCTGGCAGGGACATCCGCACTCTTGCTGTTGTCTTTCTGTATGATGCCGACTGGTTTTGTTGTTGCTAGAAGTCTGAATCGGCGTCAGCCGGTTCTTGATGCATTCAGTCGAGGATCGGTGATATTAGGTATGACGTGGTTGTTGGCCGCCATTTTGATAAGTGGCCTTAATAATGTTAACCTTTATCATGAAGTGTTGAAAGAGATCGATGCCGGACTTGTTATGGCATCTGTTGTATATGACCAGGCGCCGGACATCCCCTTAGAGGTCAAGGCTGAGCTTCAGCCTGCATTTGCTCGGATTCGGGATGTGACTCCAAAGATATTCCCGGCCGTACTTGCAGTCATGACTATCGGTACGGTTTGGCTTAATATCTTGCTGGGCAATTGGTTGTTGAAGAAAAAGGGGCTGACTGGGTGGGTAGACCTAACCCTGTGGCGATTACCTGAACCTTTGGTCTGGTTGTTTATTTCCGCGGGGGTATTGTTATTTGTCCCTGGAACCATGAATGTGATCGGCTTGAATTTGATGATCATCATGGTGACTCTATATTTCATGCAAGGGTTTGAGATTTTAAATCACTTATGCCTGAAATGGTCGGTTCCTAATCTGATCCGGCTGCTGATTATATTTTTTTTGGTTATCCAAGCCTATGGTTTTATCCTGCTGGCCCTACTTGGCATAGCAGATACATGGGCGGATTTCCGTAAACCGAAAACAAGTGAAACTTAACATAAGATGAGGCACAGTCATGCAATTGATTCTGAAACAAACCGTTGAAAACTTGGGCGAGGAAGGCGATGTCGTCAAAGTAAGACCCGGATACGGCCGGAATTATCTGATGCCCCAGGGAATGGCAATAACTGCCAGCAAGGGGAATCTTGCTCAGCTTGAGATAGAGAAGGTCGCTATTGAAGCCCGCAAGAAGCAGCAGCGTGAAGACGCGGAAAGTGTCGCCAGAAAACTTGAAGCGTGTACAATCACTATCGAAAAGCGGGTTGGCGACGAGAACAAGCTCTACGGTTCTGTTACTTCTAGTGATTTGGCAGACAAGCTCGCTGAACAGGGTATTGTGATTGATCGCCGTAAGATCGTCCTTGATGAACCGATCAAAACTTTGTGCGAGACTTCAGTTACGGTTAAGGTTGGCTATCAGGTCACCGCCCAAATTAAAGTCAATATTATTCCGCAGGCAGAGTAGCTCTTCCCTGTGTATCCCTGGTCTACTTTCCCCCACCTCACAGTCTGAGGGAAGTAGACCAGTTTCTCATTACACCCTCTGTTCATCATTCTTCTTTTTTTGGAGAATGCCTCACTAGGATTGCGCCATGGGACCCGCTGTGCCTGTATCAGCTTCAATGCATCGGTTGCCGCCGCACAACATCGAAGCGGAGCAATGCGTAATCGGATCCATCCTGCTTCGTCAAGGCGCCATCGAAAAGGTCGCCGACCTTCTCTCTCCCGAAGATTTCTATAGACCGACTCATGGCTCCATCTTTGGGGTTATGCTGAGCCTGTTCCAGAAGTCTGAACCAATCGATATCATTACTGTTACCAGTTGTTTGCGGGATGCCCACAAACTCGATGAGGTCGGCGGTCCCGCCTATCTCGCCGGTCTGACCGATATTGTCCCTGTTTCTGCCAATATTGTTTTTTATGGTCGTATTGTTCGAGATAAGAGTATCCTCCGCCGTTTGATTCAAACATCAGCAGATATTGCTGGTCGTTGTTATGAGGAGCAGGACGACATTGAGGTCTTGCTCGATAGCGTTGAACAGACGGTGTTTGATATCTCCAGCGCCAAGAGCGCGCAGGCCTTTGCGCCGATGAGCGAGATCATCAAAAAGACCTTTGAAAATGTCGAGAAACTGTCTGAACGGAGGGAGTTGATCACAGGCGTACCCAGCGGGTATGACGAGTTTGACAGGATGACTGCAGGGTTGCAGTCTTCCGATCTGATTATTGTTGCTGGCCGTCCCAGTATGGGCAAAACCGCATTTGCCATGAATATGGTTCAGAATGCAGCTATACTTGCCAAGGTGCCGGCTGCGGTCTTCAGCCTGGAAATGGCCAAGGAACAGCTGGCTATGAGAATGCTCTGTTCGATTAGCCGGGTAGACTCAAGTCGACTGCGCACCGGACACCTTAATGACCACGATTGGCCCAAGCTGGTGCGGGCCACCGGAATCTTGGCCAAGTCACCGATCTTTATTGATGATACTCCGGCGATCTCAGTCCTTGAGATGCGGGCCAAGACCCGTCGCTTGAAAGCCGAGCACAATGTCGGCCTGGTGGTGGTTGATTACCTTCAGCTGATGAGGGGGCATCGCAATACCGATAGCCGGGAGCAGGAGATCAGTGAAATCTCTCGCTCACTTAAGGCGATGGCTAAGGAGTTACATCTTCCGGTAATCGCTTTGTCCCAGCTTAACCGCAGTCTTGAAAATCGGACCGACAAACGTCCTCAACTCTCTGATTTACGAGAATCAGGAGCTATCGAGCAGGATGCCGATGTCATTTGCTTCATTTATCGTGATGAAGTATATAACAAGTCACCAGACAATCCCCGCCGCGGTGTTGCCGAGATCATTATCGGTAAACAGCGGAATGGTCCTGTCGGCACTATTGATCTAGCCTTTCTTAACACCATTACCACCTTTGAAAATCTGGCCCGCCAGGAATATTCGTCGAATGAACACTGATCTTAGACGAAGTTGTGAGGCGGCAGCAGCATAGCGGTGACCGTGTTGCTGATTCATTAATTCTTCTATTCATTGTGCAGTGAACATGAACAACGACGAGACGTTGACTTACGATTTTTCGGTCATTGAGGATAAGTGGCAGGGGTATTGGCGTGACCAGGCCAGTTTTAAGGTTGGCGAGGAGTCATCCCTCCCTAAGTACTACCTTCTTGAGATGTTTCCTTACCCCTCGGGGAGGATCCACATGGGTCATGTCCGCAATTACACCATCGGTGATGTGATTGCCCGATATAAGCGGATGAAAGGATTCAACGTCCTTCACCCCATGGGTTGGGATGCCTTTGGCCTGCCTGCTGAGAATGCTGCGATTAAACATGGCACCCATCCTGCCAAGTGGACGTATGAAAATATTGAGTACATGAAGTGTCAGTTGCAACGGATGGGTTTTAGTTACGACTGGGATCGTGAGATCGCCACCTGCAATAGCGATTATTATCGGTGGGAACAGCAATTTTTTATTGACCTTTATCGCAAGGGATTGGTCTATCGCAAGATGACCACGGTCAACTGGTGTGAACCATGCCAGACGGTATTGGCCAATGAGCAGGTAGTCGAAGGAGCCTGCTGGCGTTGCGATCACAAGGTGGTTCCCCGGGAGATGAATGGTTGGTTCTTCAAGATCACGGAGTATGCCGAGGAACTTTTAGCTGAGCTTGACACCATGAAAGGGTGGCCGGATAAAGTTCTGATCATGCAGCGTAATTGGATCGGCAAGAGTCAGGGCGCCAAAATTGATTTCCCGGTTGAAAATTCCGACATCTCTCTTACCATCTTCACCACTCGCCCTGACACCGTCTTTGGGGCCACTTTTATGTCCATAGCTCCCGAACACCCGTTGGTGGCGGAACTTTCCCGCGGCACCGTTCAGCAAGAGCAGGTTCGCAGTTTTGTGGAGGAGACTAAAACAGCCAAACAGCGTGCCAGTTACGAAGACGTGCTGGATAAGGATGGAGTCTTTACCGGCGGCTACTGCCTCAACCCCTTTACTGGCGAACGGTTGCCGATATATGCCGCTAACTTTGTCTTGATGGAGTATGGCTCTGGAGCAGTCATGGCGGTTCCGGCCCACGATCAGCGGGATTATGAATTTGCCTGTCAACATAGTCTGGCGATCAAGCAGGTTGTTCAGCCACCAGTTGGCGAGTCGATCCCCGATGATGCAGCTTATGAAGGACCTGGGATTTTGGTCGATTCCGGAGAATTTACCGGCATGGACAGTGTCGAGGCCAAGAGCGCGATTACCACCCAAGCCGAGGCTCGTGGCTTTGGCAAGAGCGAGACTACATTTCGGCTCCGTGACTGGGGGATTTCCCGCCAGCGTTATTGGGGGGCGCCTATCCCGATGGTGATCTGTGAGGGGTGCGGAATTCAACCGGTGGCTTCGGCAGATTTGCCCGTGGTTCTTCCTACTGAGGTTCAAATTGAACAGTCTGGGAAGTCACCGCTCCATACCTTGGAGAGTTATTATATCACGACCTGTCCGAGTTGCGGCGGGGCTGCCCGTCGTGAGACCGACACCATGGACACCTTCGTGGAGTCGTCTTGGTATTATGCCCGCTACACCTCGCCTCGATTTACCGAAGGTATGGTGGATAAAGAGGCAGCTTCCTACTGGCTGCCGGTGGATCAGTATATTGGCGGGGTAGAGCACGCCATTCTTCACCTGTTGTATTCTCGGTTTTTTACCAAGGCCATGCGTGATGTTGGTTACCTTACCATTGACGAGCCGTTTACCAACCTTCTTACCCAGGGAATGGTCATCAAAGACGGTACTAAGATGAGTAAGTCGAAAGGGAATGTTGTTGATCCTGATACTCTTGTTAAGCAGTATGGAGCCGATACCGTAAGGTTGTTCAGTCTGTTTGCGGCCCCACCGGAACGAGATCTTGAGTGGAACGACCAGGGAGTGGAAGGCGCTTCAAGGTTTCTGCTCAAACTGTATCGCTTTGTCGCAGCTAACGGTAGGGGCACGGTTGGAGACATTCCCGAGAGCATGGATGCTGCAAGCCGTACCCTGCATCGTAAAATTCATCAAACGATCCATAAGTTCTCGACTGATATCGAAAATGATTTTCATTTTAACACCTGTATCAGTTCAGTTATGGAGTTGATGAATACCCTCTCTGCCCATGGTGGGGAGGCGGCCCGTGAGAAGGCCCATCCTGCAGTCGTGCGATGTGCCATTGAGACTATCATTACACTCCTCTATCCGATGGTGCCCCATATCTGTGCCGAACTGTGGCAGATGATCGGTCACAGAGAAGCCCTTGATACTCAGTCTTGGCCAGTGTCAGACCCGGAGGCGGCTAAGGAGGATGAGTTGACCATAGTAGTTCAGATCTGCGGTAAGGTGCGCAGTCGTCTGCAGGTTCCGGTTGGAACAGGAGAAGAGCAGTTGAAGTCCTTGGCCATGGCCGATGACCGGGTGCTGAAATTTGTGGACGGAAAACCGATTCGTAAGGTTATCGTGGTTAAGGATAAACTCGTTAATATTGTGGTATAGAATCCGGCATTCCACCTCGAAAGTCTCTTTGCCGATGGAGGTTTAGTGAAAGTGCGCTTACTGCTCAGGGCTACCATGGCGGTGGTTGTCGCCCTTATTCTTGCTGCTTGCGGGTACTATAATCCTTATGCTGCGGCCAAGGACGGGAATCCTTCCCAGTTGTACCGTACCATGTGGACTAACAAAACCGGGGAGCTTGGTCTGGAGAACATCTTGTATCAGGCTCAGTCGGACTGGTTGCGAAAGAGTCGACTTATTAACTCAGTCGATTCTGCGGCAGAGGCCGACTATCAACTGAGTGGCGTCATCGAGAGAGTCAATTACCCTGAAGTTGCTTTTGGCCGTTATCAATTGGCCACCCAGGGCAAGGTCGAGCTTACTGTCAATTTTACGCTTGTGGACCGGAAGAGTGGTAAGCCAGCATGGAAACGCGAAGCCACCAGAACGCAGACTTTTTTAATGAGCCAGGATCCCATGGTGATCCAGGCCAACAGAAGGGCAGCGTTTGAGAAGATAGCAGACAGCTTTGGTCAAGAGATCTATCTCTACATGATCAACACCATTCTCCGTCCGGGGGTACCACCGCCGGTCGAAGATGTAACAGAAGACGTAATTCAAGACTGATAGGGAATGGACAGGAAGGGACACGCACTGCCGAGCGTTTTTTCGTTCTATGGATTGATTACCTACAGTTCATTTTAACTACCTAGGTTAACGGTAATCAGTTATCGGTTTACAGTTAAAAGAATCATGGCCAGTCATGAATGCATCGTAGATGCATGAAGTCAGGATGTGCTCAGCCATTGACAGGATCGCTTACCGTCAACTGCCAACCGTAAACCGTTAACCTAAGCAGTTACCACTATTACCTTATTGGAGAATAGCTCATGACATCCCGTCGCCATCTTGCCAACGCCATCCGTGCCTTGAGCATGGATGCCATTCAGAAAGCTAAATCAGGTCATCCTGGCGCTCCCATGGGCATGGCTGATATTGCCGAAGTCTTGTGGAACGATTTTTTGCATCATAATCCTGCCAACCCGCAATGGCCGAATCGAGATCGTTTTGTCCTCTCTAACGGTCATGGCTCAATGCTTCTTTACTCTTTGCTGCATTTAAGCGGGTACGATCTTGATATCAATGAAATCAAGAATTTTCGTCAACTGCACTCCAAGACCCCTGGCCATCCAGAATATGGCTATGCCCCCGGTGTTGAGACGACTACCGGTCCTTTAGGGCAAGGGATTGCCAATGCCGTGGGCATGGCGATTGCCGAGCGGACTCTTGCCGGACAATTCAATCGTCCGGGGCATCCGATCATCGATCATCACACTTATGTATTCTTAGGCGATGGCTGCATGATGGAGGGTATCTCGCACGAGGTGTGCTCTCTTGCCGGAACCCTTGGCCTAGGAAAACTGATCGCCTTTTATGATGATAACGGGATCAGTATTGATGGCGAGGTTGAGGGTTGGTTTGCCGACAACACCCCACAGCGTTTTGAGGCCTATGGCTGGCATGTTATTTCGGCGGTTGATGGGCATGACCCGGAGAAGGTGAAGCAAGCGATTATTGATGCCAAGGCAGTCACTGATAAACCGACCCTGATTTGTTGCAAGACCATTATCGGGTGGGGCTCTCCCAATAAGCAGGGGAAAGAGGAGTGTCATGGTGCGCCCTTGGGGGTAGATGAGATTGCCTTGGTCCGCCAGACTATCGGTTGGCCCCACGCCCCGTTTGAGATCCCGGCCGATGTCTATCAGGGGTGGGATGCTAAAAACAAGGGACAGAGCTTGGAGTTGGAATGGCAGGGCCGATTTGATGCCTATCGTAAGGGTCATCCGGAACTGGCCAAGGAACTGGCTCGCCGATTGAAGGGGGAACTGCCTGCCGACTGGCAAGACCAGGCCGGCGCTTTTGTGGCCTCTGTCAATGCCAAGGCCGAAAAGGTGGCAACCCGTAAGGCCTCACAGAATGCCATTAACGGTTTTGCTCCTTTTCTGCCCGAGTTGATCGGGGGATCTGCAGATCTTGCCGGCTCGAACCTGACGATCTGGAAAGGAAGTCGCAATATCAAGGAAGAGGATGGCGGCAATTATATCTACTTTGGAGTACGCGAATTCGGGATGGCGGCTATTATGAACGGAATCGTTCTTCATGGCGGATTCATCCCCTATGGCGCTACCTTCTTGATGTTTTCCGAATATGCCCGTAACGCTTTGAGAATGGCGGCGCTGATGAAGATTCAAGGGATCTTTGTCTTCACCCATGATTCAATTGGTTTGGGCGAAGATGGCCCCACTCATCAGGCCGTGGAGCAGGCTGCAACCCTGCGGATGATTCCTAATATGCAGGTGTGGCGGCCATGTGATGGTGTCGAGTCGGCGGTGGCATGGAAGGTGGCGGTTGAAAATAGGACCGGACCCAGTTCGCTGCTCTTCTCTCGTCAGGGCTTGCCTCACCAGCCCCGGACTCCTGAGCAGATTTCGGCGATTGAGCGGGGTGGTTATGTCCTGAATGATTGCACGGGTGTGCCGCAGGTGGTGATTATCTCATGTGGTTCCGAGATTGAAATCGCCATGGCCGTTGCCGCCGATCTTGGTGCTTCCGGACATCGGGTCAGGGTGGTCTCCATGCCATGCCCCAATATCTTTGATGACCAAGACAAGGCGTATCAGGTTTCGGTGCTACCGTCAGGAGTGCCGCGTCTTGCCATTGAAGCGGGAGTAACTGGCTATTGGCGGAAATATGTTGGACTTGAGGGGGCGGTTATCGGTATAGATCGTTTTGGAGAGTCCGCTCCTGCCGAAGTTCTTTTCGAGTATTTTGGCGTGACCAAGGATCATGCGATTAAGGCCGCTATGGCCTTGATTGGTTGATCTGGGGCCGCACTTATTTTCATCCATAGGGGCACGACTTGTCGTGCCCCTCTTTTTTTTCCGGAGTGACATTCGTCACTCCTTTGCTTTTAGCTTCTTATTCATGCGTATCGGTTCAGTCTTACTTGATAATCCATTCATACTTGCTCCTCTGGCAGGATATACCGACCTGCCATTTCGTTTGCTCTGCCGTGAGTATGGGGCAGGGTGCTGCTTTTCCGAGATGATCAGCTGTCATGGCCTTACCTATCAGCAGGAAAAGACCCACGCCATGTTGTTTAGTCTCCCGGAAGAGCGACCGGTGGCCATCCAGCTTTTTGGGGGAGAACCCGAGGTTATGGGGCAGGCTGCCGCTCTTGTGAATAGTCATCCCATTGACATAATTGATATCAATATGGGGTGTCCGGTCAAGAAGGTGGTCAAGAAATTGTCTGGGTCGGCCCTGATGAAGTACCCACTCCTAGCGGAACAGATTATTCGGCAGGTTGTAGCGAATACCGACAAGCCGGTGACGGTAAAGTTCCGCTCCGGCTGGACCCATGACCGGATCAATGCCCCGGAGTTTGCCCGGATGGCCGAAGGTGCCGGGGCGGCTGCGGTTACGGTTCATGCCCGGACCTGGTCTGACGGTTTTGGCGGCACGGTGGACTGGTCGGTGATTGCAGCAGTCAAACGAGCTGTCTCCATCCCGGTCATCGGCAACGGCGATTTGGCCTCCATTGAGGAGGGTAGGGAGATGATGTCAGTCACTGGCTGCGACGGAGTAATGATCGGTCGCGCTGCCCTGGGCGCTCCATGGATATTCTCTCCCGAGCAATTGCCTGTCACCATGGTCGTGCGGACCAAAGCCCTGATCCGACATTTATCGCTTATCGAGCAATTTCTTCCTGCTGATCGGATGCTTGGCCGAATCAAAAGTACAGCTATCCGCTATTTCAAAGGCGCGCATAATGGCGCCACCATCCGCAATCAGATTTTTGCCGTCCAGTCTTTTGCCGAGTTGTGTCAACTTATTCAGAGTGTTGATTCTGATACAGGCTGTAATCACTCTCTATAATGAAGGAGAATCACTCCATCAAACCATCCACCAACCCTGAACTTTCAGGGCAGATAGCGCACTCCTTTGCTCTGCTTCGACCTCATTTTGTGAAGTATCGCCTATGGGTTGCCGGAGGCATCTTGGCCTTGATCGGTGTTGATTTGTGCCAACTTCTGATTCCCAGGGTCATTAAGTCCAGTATCGACGGCATTGAGCGCGGTGCAGGTGGGCAATCTGCCCTTTTTCAGTGGGGAGTCGTGATCGTCGTGCTCGCCTTTGGCGTAGCTGTTTTTCGTTATTTCTGGCGAAATTTGATCTTAGGATTCTCCCGTTTCATGGAGCGGGATCTTCGTGATCAACTCTTTTCCCACCTGATGACCCTTGATCGGCCTTTTTTTCAGCGTCGTAGTACCGGCGAACTGATGGCCTTGGCCACCAACGACTTGGCCTCGGTGCAACTGGCGCTGGGCATGGGTTTGATCTCGCTGGTTGATGCTGTGATCATGACTGCGGCGGTTTTGTCGTTCATGGCTTATATTAACCCCGAACTTACTCTGATTGCCCTTAGCCCGTTGCCTTTTTTGGCAGCTCTGACCAAGATACTCTCTACTCGTCTCCATAAGCGTTTCAGCACGGTCCAGGAGACGTTTTCCGGGATTACCGAGATGGCCCGCAGCACAATTAATGCCATGCGACTGGTCAAAATTTATACTCGGGAAAAAGATCAAACCGAGCGCTTTGATCGTCTGGGACGAACTTACATCAAGCATGCCATGATGGTTGCCACCATTCAAGGCCTTCTCTTTCCCATATCCGGGTTGGTTGCCAATATCAGTCTGCTGCTGGTGGTTATTGTTGGGGGCAGGATGGCCATCAACGGCACAATTACTATTGGTGATTTTGTCGCTTTTATTAGCTACCTGTTCATGTTGGTCTGGCCGATGATGGCAATTGGCTGGGTGGCGAATCTCTTTCAGCGAGGAGTGACCTCTCTGGCCCGTATTCAGGAAATCTTAGATGAACGTCCTTCTTTTGAGGTCGGAGGGCCTGGCCTTGTTCCGACGGTGTCTGTTTCATTGATAGAGCTTCGCTCACTTGATTTTGTCTATCCTGGACAGGCCTCAGCTGTGTTACAGGGCATTAATCTAGATTTTTCTTCTGGGCTCTTTGGTCTTTTGGGACCAACCGGATCGGGAAAAAGCACGTTGTGTCATCTATTAGCCAGGCTCTATCCTGTTCCGGCAGGTTCCGTTTTCGTCAATGGACAGGATGTGAACCAGCTTGATCTGGCCTGGTATCGCCAGTCTGTCGCTTACGCACCTCAGGAACCGTTTCTCTTCTCTGATACCATTGCCGCCAATATCAGTTTTGGTCGACCAGAGGCTACGGCTGATGACATTCAGAGCGTTGCTCGTGCTGTTGGGATTGATGATGAGATTCGTCAATTCACTCAAGGGTATGCGAGTCGGATTGGAGAAAAAGGCGTCAAATTGTCTGGAGGACAGCGGCAAAGGATATCTCTGGCTCGAGCCCTGCTCACCAAGGCGCCTGTTCTGATTATTGATGATGGTCTGTCCGCGATTGATGCAGGGACCGAACAGCAGGTCCTCGCGGCTATTATGGAGTATGCACGTTCGGCCATTGTGATCATGGCCTCGCATCGATTGGCTCAACTTGCCGGGGCGAAAGAGGTGGCAGTGCTTGAAGGTGGTATGATTACCGGGGTGGGTAGTCATCATCACCTGTTGGCTCAAAACGTTTATTACCAGACGATATACCATAAACAGGCAGGGTGTAGTGCCAAGGGGAAAAGCCATGGAGCATAATTTTGGCTTCTTCGAGGAGGATACCCTTGGCGAATTGCATGATCGTCATCTTTGGCGGCGGATGTTTTCCTACATCCGACCCCAGGCTAAAGGAATGATTATCGCTATCCTCCTGGCCTTGATCGTAATTGCCACCGGTCTGGTACTCCCTCATTTGGTTCGAATTGCCATTGATCGATTTATCATGGATGACTCTATTACGCGCACGGCCCGCCTTGTCGGTCTGCAGCAGATGACTGCTATCTTTATCGTAATGGTGATTATGGGGTTTATCGCCAGTTTCTTTCAAACCACGATTCTTGAGTGGACCAGCCAAAACATTATGCACCGGGTGCGTCAGCATCTCTTTTCCCACTTATTAAAGCAGGATCTTGCCTTTTTCAATAAGACGCCTACTGGGAAGCTGGTTACGCGCTTAAGTAACGATATCCAGAATATGAACGAAATGTTCACCTCGGTTATCGTTACCCTGTTCAATGATGGTGTTCAGTTCGTGGCTATTCTGGTCATCTTGATGACAGTCAATTGGCGACTTGCCTTGATGATGCTTGCCTTGGTGCCATTGATCATCCTCAATTTGGTGGTGTTCAGTCGAATGGCGCGAAAGGTGTTTCGGGCGATTCGTACTCAGTTGGCAATCATTAACTCATTCCTGCAGGAGTCTTTAGCTGGGGTTGCCTTGATCAGGCATTTTCTGCGGGAAGATGACGCTGTGGCTAGGTTCAGGCAGGAGAATCAGGATTATACTCAAAAGAATCTGCAACAGATTAAGATATTTGCCATCTTTGTCCCCTTTATTGAGGTTCTGAGTGCAGTCGCCATAGCCCTGATTATTTGGTATGGAGGTGGTCAGGTCCTTAAACTTCATATGACCTTCGGTGATCTCACAGCGTTCATTTTTTATATGCGGCTTTTTTTCAAGCCGGTTCGGGAAATTTCGGAAAAATATTCTATTATTCAATCAGCCATGGCCTCTGCCGAGCGTATCTTCGAACTCCTTGATCGTGCTCCAGCGATCACCGATGGGAACGAGAGAGGAGTCTCTCTCCAGGGCGAGATATGTTTTTCCGAAGTTCATTTTGCGTATCAGGAACCGGAGTGGATACTGGCCGGTTTCAACCTGAACATCCAGGCGGGAGAGACCATTGCTATTGTTGGCGCTACTGGCTCTGGCAAGACGACTATTATTAACTTATTGGAGCGGCTGTATTCCCCTCAGCACGGAACGATCAGTATTGATGGCAATATGCTCCATGATTTTGACCTGCGCTGGCTCAGGCAACAGATTGGGATGGTGATCCAGGATGTGTTGCTGATCCCTGGCTCATTGCGAGAAAATATCTGCCTGGGTGAGGCGATTAGTGATGAGGCGCTGGGGACCATTCTGGCAAAGGCGCAATTAACCGAGGTGGCAAGCCGCCTGCCGGCGGGGATTGACACCGTGATCGGAGAGGGCGGGTGGGAGTTTTCTACCGGGCAGAAGCAACTCTTGGCTCTGGCCAGGGTGCTGGTTCGAGATCCCAGGATTTTAATTCTGGACGAGGCCACCGCTAATATCGATTCCATGACCGAGATGCTGGTTGAAAGGGCGGTGCGGGCGACTATCCGCAGTCGGACCAGCATCTTGATCGCCCACCGGCTGTCGACAATCCGAGATGCAGATCGGATTGTTGTCCTTGATCAGGGCCGTATTGCCGAGCAGGGGAGCTACCAAGAGTTGATGAGGCAGGGGGGGATTTTTCGGGACCTGGTGGCGCAGCAGCAACTCAAGGCTCCTGTGCCGGGAAAGGGATTTGCGGTCAACTCTTTGCCTGTGTGTTAACCGGTGTGGTCGAGCATTTGATAGATGGCGTCTTGAATTGATTGGTGTTCATTGAAATGCTGCGTGGTGAGTTGGGTTGTGCCATGCCACTCATCGGAGAATCGTTGCAGGCAGGTGTTGATGTCGAGGTCAAGCCGTTTGATCGTGTCGTCCTGGCAATTGGTGTAGAGGAGATAGGTGGTCCCTTTTCTCAGCAAAATAGTAATGCACTCCAGGTGTTCATTCAATTTGTCGATTGCTTCGTAGAGGTTCATGCCCACTTCGTCAATGACCTGGTCGGTGATAAGGTAGCCGTGCTGTTTGTTGATCTGGTCGAGGCTGGTAAATGAGATTTTGGTTATAGTGTAGCCGCTGTGGCTCTCAAGCAGGCCGACTTCTTCGAGATAGAAGAGATAACGGTAGTTGTAGAAGTCGCTTAGCGGTTCTTTGAAGTAGGTTTTTTTGCGAAATAATTCCAGGTCTCGTGTGCTGTCATCATGAAAATCATGATTGATGGCAAGAGGATCCCATGATTCGGTTACCTTGACCAGTCTGGCAACAATATCTCCATCAAGGCGGCCCTTCTCTACTTCTTGCTGCAGACGGGCCAGAGCATTGGTTCGTGTCATTGCCTTTTTGTATGGGCGACGGGCGATCATGGCTTCATAGCTGTCAGCCACCATGGTGATTTTGGTGAGGTGGTTAATTTGATCCCCCCGAAGTTGATCGGGGTAGCCGCTGCCATCCAGGCGTTCGTGGTGGTGATGGATAATGTCAATGATATCTGGGTCGCAGGCCTGGCGAGAAAATATTTTTGCGCCCAAGGCCGGGTGCATCATCATGATTTTACGGTCTTGGGTGTTAAAAAGGCCGGGCTTGAGTAGTACGTCATCGGGGATCGCAACCTTACTGATATCGTGGAGCATGCAACCGAGTTCCAGCGCTTCGATATCATGAGCTGATAATTTCATGTCTTCACCGATGAGTCTGGCTATGGATGCAACGCGCAGGCCGTGTTCAAAGGTGTACATGTCCCGGGATGAGAGCATTTCGCACATGGCATGAAACAGATCCTTGATTACCCCTTCGCGGACGCGGCTGAATTGGGCGAGGTCATTTCGAGCTTTGCTCAGGGCTTCCTCTGTAGCCAAGTGATCCTCAATCTCCTGCTCCAGCAGGCGGTTGCTGAGTTCGAGCCTTGCGGACTTGTTGGCGAGGATGTCACGATCCCTTTTTAGTTGGAGGTGAGCATGCACTCTAGCCTGGATAACTTTGGGATTAAAAGGTTTGGTTATAAAATCGACAGCTCCGGCGTCAAGGCCTTTGGTTTCGTCCTGGGCGCTGCTGAGCGCCGTGACCATGATCACCGGGATCGATGCAGTTGCTTCATCTTGTGACAACGCCTTGCAGACGTCGTATCCGTCAAGACCAGGCATCATGATGTCGAGAAGGATAAGGTCTGGACGGTCGGCGAGGGCTCGATTAAGGCCATCCTGGCCATTCACCGCTTCAATGATTTGATAACTCTCCAGCTCGAAGAGACAACGGAGGACCTGGCGATTAATAGGATCGTCATCGACGATCAGAAGAGTACCGGGAGTGGAATCGATAGATTCATGTCCCGAAAATTTACGTTTGTTAAGCATGATGGTCTTGTTGTATGAACGGGATTATGACCGTGTAGGACGGCAGTAAGCGGCAGCTATTCTCAACGCGCAAGCCGAAAAAAACTTGTGTTGCACAAGGGACAATCAAAATCCTTTCAGCCATGAAACCGGCTTCCATAAATTTTTCTAATTTGAGTCATTTATTAATATTTCAGCCCGGAGGGGATTTCCTTCTTGGGCTTTGTGGTGATAGTACTGATGTTGTTCTGAGTCATTTTTCTGCCGGAAAACAAGCCTGTTGTTAACAGTAACAAAAAGAATAATCTATTTGTCTGGTGTTTACAATCATTAAAGATGGGTAATTATTCAGGCGGTAGGCTGTGGTTGTTTGCCTATTGACAACCGAAAAATGGTAACTGCTCAGGTTGTAGGTTTACGGTTGACAGTTGGCAGTTGACGGTGATTGGACCCTGCCAATGGCTAAGGACACACTGACATTGAGTGTCATGCGATGATTTATGACTAACCATGATTCTTTTAACCGTAAACCAATAACTGACAATCTCGCAAAAAGTCCGGGGATGGCTAAGCAAAAGGTGCGATATACAGGTAAGCGATCGAAGAGAGACTCCGAGGCGCGGGGTGTGTTTTGTGAGTGAGGCCATACATCTGGTATGCCGAACGAGCAAAACCGCCACGCAACGCAGTAGATCGGACTTTTTGCGACGCCATCAATAACTGATTGCCGTTAACCTGTGTAGTTACGAAAAATGAATGATTCTGATTTGATTGGATGGTGCGATCTTTTTCGGGTGGACATTGAACTGAAGAGTAAACAGGTCTGAGGTGAGAGATTTCTTTATCGTGCCAGAGGTACTTCTTAAGAGTTTCATGAGTCTGAATGATGTCGTCCGATGATAGCCTGCCCCAGGGCAATGCAGCCGTCGCCGGGTGGGGTCAGGGAGTGGCTGAGGACGGTAAGTCCTCTCGCTGTTAGCCGATCTCGCAATCCGTCATGGAGGAGACGATTGGTAAAGACTCCTCCAGAGAGTGCTACTGTTTTTATGTTGGTTTGCTCTGATGCGAGCAGCACGGTTTGAGTGAGAAGGTTAATCAAGGTTTGATGGAATGAGGCGCTGATGCTTGCCAGACTGGCGCCGTGTTGAATATCGGAGACGATCTGGTGGAGTAAGGGTGTGATCATCATCATGTATCCTTCCTTGATTTTCTGTAGGTTGATTTCATAACTGTGATTCGTGGTTCGATCGGCGATATTCATCAGTTCGATTGCTGCTTGCGCCTCATAGGTTATTGCCTGTCGTCCACCCGCCATGGCGCTAACTGCATCAAAAAGGCGTCCGCAACTGCTGGTTAACGGTGAGTATTGGCGGTTTTGAGCTATTTCAGCTATAGGCTGCCAATTATGGTTATCCAAAAAGGCAAGGTTGGGGAGGTCGGCGCCGAATAGTGTGGTCAGGTAGCCCACTGCAGTTCGCCACGGTTCTCGAATGGACACATCTCCGCCAGGGAGAGGCATGGGTTCAAGAAATGCGTACCGTGTGAATTCGGAAAAGTCACCGACCAAAACCTCTCCGCCCCAGATGGTGCCATCTGGACCATAGCCGGTGCCATCAAGGATGACTCCAATGGCTGGATCTGGATAGTGATTTTCTGCCAGGCAGGCTGCGAGATGGGCGTGGTGGTGCTGGACTGCCAGGCTCGGCAGGGTGTTTTCCTCACGAGCCCAGCGGCTGGAAAGATAGCCCGGGTGAAGATCGTGGGCCACTAATTTCGGATGGCCGGCAAAGAGAGTGAGGTGTCGAGAGAGTGTTTCTCTAAAAAAAGAAGCAGCGGAGAGATTTTTGAGATCGCCCAGGTGCTGGCTCAGGAATGCATAGTTGTTCTTGAGCAGACAGATGGTGTTTTTCAGTTCAGCGCCGACGGCGAGAATTTGAGGTCCATCACTTTTGATCTGGATGGGGGCCGGGATATACCCTCGACTGCGACGCAGGATCAGGTGATTGTTCCGAGAAGTCATGACAACAGAGTCGTCAGCGCGGCAGACAATGTCCCGATTATGGATCACGAAAGCATCGCTGATATCTTTGAGGTGAGAGAAGGCCTCGTTATTGTCGATGCAGAGTGGTTCTTCGCTCCGATTGCCACTAGTCAAAACCAGTGGTTTGCGAAAAGAGTTGAATATCAAATGGTGAAGAGGTGTGTATGGGAGCATCAGACCAAGTTCCGGCATTGACGGCGCCACTCCTGTGCACACTGACGCTGAACTGTGGCGATGGGCCAGAAGGATTGGACGTTGGCATGACGTAAGGATCACCTCATCCTCGGGGGTAAGGTGGCAGAGGGTATGGGCCATGGCCAGGTCTGCTACCATCAGGGCAAAGGGTTTATCCTGGCGGCCTTTGCGGTTTCTGAGACGGGTGACGGCCTCCTGATTTTCGGCGTCAACTGCAAGATGGAATCCTCCTAACCCTTTGATTGCCAGGATCGCACCTTGGGCCAGAAGGGTGGCGGCGGTTGGGAAGATCTCGTTCTTATCGGCAATCAAGTGTCCTTCTTTGTTGCAGAGGTGAGCCTGCGGTCCGCATACTGGGCAGGCATTGGGTTGAGCATGGAATCGCCGGTCGTGTGGATCGTCATATTCATTTTGGCAGGCCGGGCACATGGTAAACGAGGCCATGGATGTTGCCGGGCGATCATAGGGGATGCTGGTGATGATCGTGAATCGAGGTCCGCAATGGGTGCAGTTAATGAAGGGATAACGGTACCTGCGGTTATGTGGGTCGAACAGTTCTCGCAGGCATTCGCTGCAGAGAGAGAGGTCAGGGCAGACTAGGGTTGATGCTGACCCGCTTGGGTCAGAGGGCATGATGGTAAAACCTGTGTCGTTGTTTGGGGCAAGTGTGGTGATGACGATATCATACAGGACGGCAGGGGAAGGAGTTTGCTCGCGGATATCGAGAATAAAGTGTTCGATGGAATCGTTTTCGCCCTGGATCTCGACCAGCACACCATGATTGGTGTTGGTCACAAAGCCGCCAAGGCTGTAACGGTGTGCTAATCTGGAGACAAAGGGTCTGAATCCGACCCCTTGAACAATCCCGTTGATAGTAATTCGACGTCGTTTAGCTGTTTTCAACGGTGTTTATCAGTAAAAATTCCTGCCGTAACCAGTGATACCAGTTGTCAAAGCCGTCTCCATTCTTGGCTGATACTTCAAAAAAAATCAACTCAGGGTTGACTTGCCGTGCCAGTTCTTTGCAGAGGGCAAGGTCAAAATCAAGATAGGGAAGAAGGTCAATCTTATTGATCACGCAGATTGAGGCGGCCCTGAACATGTGCGGATACTTGAGGGGTTTATCTTCACCCTCGGTAACGCTGATAATCACTACCTTGGCAGCCTCGCCCAGGTCAAAGAGAGCAGGGCATACTAGATTGCCGACATTTTCAATAAACAGCAATGAATGGGGAGTTGGCTTTAATTGTGGCAAGGCGCTTTGGATCATGTGTGCGTCAAGGTGGCAGCCGGTACCGGTATTGACTTGAATGGCTTCAGCGCCAGTCGCTTGGATGCGCTCTGCGTCGCGTACGGTTTGTTGGTCGCCCTCGATGACGGAAATAGTCAGTTCTCTGCCAACATCACGGATTGTTCTTTCAAGGATGGAGGTTTTCCCAGAACCAGGGGAACTGACCAGGTTGAGGGCTAGAATCTGCTGTCGGGCAAAGAAGGCTCGATTGGCTGCCCCCAAGGTATTGTTTTTGTCCAGGACATCACGTTCGACCCTGATGGTTTTCTCGGTCTGGCTATGATTATGACTATGGCTGGACCGATGGTGGATAGTCACATTCTGGTGGTCATGATTGCCGTTGCAGTGGCAGGAATCACACATTGTCCTGTCTCCCTTCGTTGTCGTCAATGCTGATGGATCGAATCTTGAGTTCGGTCCCGTTATTAATAGTTACTCCAAACCCATGACAGTCGGGGCATTGGGCTGGGAACTCATCTACCGAAATGTCGCGCTTGCAGTCCAGGCAGTGACCGCTTCCTGCTGTTGTGATGAAGACGATTTTTGCACTTTCAGCCATGGTGCCACGGGAGGCGGCATCAAGACAGAAGGTGAGTGCTTCGGCCATGACTCCGGCCAGCCGGCCAACCTCAACCTCAATCGACGAGATCCTTGTGGCAGCTGCTTTTTTTGCTTCGCTCTCGGCTACTTCGATAATGCGAAGTGCCAATGACATTTCATGCATGGTTTTACGTCTCCTGGGGCCTGCTTCTTTTCTGCACAAGAGGTCGGTCATGGGGTAGATAACGGCCGGAATTGTGCTCAATAATCCCTAACTGCTTAGGTTGTCGGATTACAGTTTACAGTTGACGGTAAGTAAGCCGAAAATGGCTGAACATTCATGTGTCAATCATGCTTCATCCAATGAATCATGATTGACACATGAATGTGTTAACCGTAAACCGGTAACTGATTACCGTCAACCTAATGTGGTTTCAGTTATTGATTAAGTAGCGCTTGCAAGGCGTGCTGCTCTGGTTGAGAAGGGATGAAGACTGTTAGATTGTGGTGCCAGCGGCTGACTTCATGTTTGGTAAGTAGAATACGAAGAGCGCTTTTATATTGATCTAACGTATCATATTCGTGAAAGAAATACTCACCATAGCTGTTGGTGGTAATAATTGAGGTCTTGATGATTTTGGCGCCACGAACTGGCGATTGGTCGAAGTTGATTACTGCTAGAGCTCGGAGAATGACTTCCTGGGCGAGGAGTTGGCTGGTAGAGATATGAGAAAATTGTACCAGGGGAAAGGAATCAAGCATAGTTGTGACCAGAAGTTGGATGTTTTGTAAGTTGAGTTCCGGGGCATTTACAGCCATGATGAGACCGGTTTTATTAGTTAAGATACCGTTTGCCATCAGCCAGGTAAGCAAGCGGATGAGGTTTGTTTCGCGCTTGATCAGGAATTGCTTGGGGTTTTTAATGACGGTGTCATTATCACCTTGGAAGGCGAAAAAGTTGTTTTGGCCTTCTATTTTGGCAAGATGGAGTACGATGGTGGGCTGGAACATCATCTCGCGGGAAAGACTTTGAATATAGTCAATCTTATTAGGTTTCTTTTCGTAAAAGGAGGATAACTTACGGCCAAGAATGGCAATATCTTCCTCTGTGATAGTGACAGCTCGGTCTGGATCTTTAGAGAAGGAGCTCAGGTACCAATTGAGACGTTTATAGGTATCTCCAAGATAACTGTGGACCATTGCCCCTGCTTGGACACGATCCTGATGGCTCCAGGAGGGGTAATTCAGGTAGTGATCAACATCTGATGGCAGGAGATCCCAGTGCTGCATCAGGGCGGTGATTTTTTTCAGACGAGAGGAGGAGTCGCTCGTTTTTTTTAGCGAGTTGATGTCCTCCAGAGTTTTCATGAACAGGCAGCCTCTGATGAACTCATCCCGTCTTTTGTCAGTGTCTTCTTTCTGATAGAAGGCTACAAGCTCTTTGGCTAGTAGCAGGTATGGATCGATATCATCAATGGGTAATCGGTTCTCCGGGCTTAACTCCTCGGGGAAAGTGACCAGTTGCTTGATCCTATCGGAAAAAAGGTTCAATGTCTGTTGATCGTTCATCAGCAGTTCCAGATAAGCGAACTTGATTACCGACTTAAAAGGGCTGTCCAGGGCTTTATTCATCTGCCAGAGACAAGCGCCAAAAATTTCGGCTTTTGGTAGATTAGAGATGTAACCAAGGTCAATAAAGCTATCCATATTGATTTTTTCTTTGGCGGGCAGTTCTGCAACGAAGTTGCGATACTCCGATTCGGACATGCCTGGTGGTGTCAGCCACCAGAGAGGCATTTTACCAGCTACAAGAATATGCGATCTGAAAAGTTCGTCTTTTAACAAAAGCTTGATTGCGGAACCTGCTGATTCGTCATCGGCTCGTGATTCGAAACTGTTGTCACGGGTTTGGTCAATATCCATGAGGAAAAAATGGAGTTCATGGCCAACACCCATGGCCCACTCTTCGATAATTTTGCACTTTTGGGAAAGGAGTTTAAGTCCATTTTCCGGGAAGTCGGCAAAGCGAACGCTGAGCCAGTAGTCGCAGTCTGACTTTTCGGTTTGGGCAATGGTGCCGATACTGCCGATGGTCTTGAGGGAGTGAATGTAACATGGCGACGGAGAACTCAGGTCTGCATCGATTGCCAGGGCAAGAGGGAAAGAAAAATAACTGCGGAACTGTTCCAGGGATAGAGGTTGAAAGGGGTTGTAGCGCATTATGCCGCATGGGCAGGGTGCGTCAATAAAACCTGGCAGGCCGGGGAGATTAATATGCAGGAGGAATGGTACCACCTTGAAAAGGAGGGTGGCTTTTTCCTCTTTGAATTTAACGGCCTTAATGATTCTACTTCGGTTATAGGCCAGAAAGCGGTCGATTCTGATTTTTGTCGGCATTATTCGCTTCCGCGTCACATATTTGATTCAAGCGCGGGCAATGCCCTCGGCAAGTTGAAGCGCCTGTTTTGTCCCAGTGACATCGTGGACACGAACAATTGATACCTGCCGCTGGGCCAACAGCGCGGCAATGACAGCAGTTGGCTGATCACGGTCTTTCAAGTCTTGGCCAAGAAGCGAGCAAAGGAATGATTTGCGAGAGTGGCCGATTAATACAGGACAGTTGAGGACTTGATATGCTGCTGCATTGTTGAGGATGGTAAGGTTGTGGGCCAGCGATTTGCCAAAGCCAATGCCGGGATCAATGATGATTTGACTCAAGTCTACACCTTGATTGCCGAGAGAGGCAAGACGTTCACGGAAAAAAGCGATTGTTTCGGCGATAACATCGGTGTAGCTGGGTTTGATTTGCATATCCTTGGGGGTTCCTTGCATATGCATGATCACTGCCGGGCAGCAATGATTGCGCACAAGGATGGCCATCTTGGGGTCAAAGCGCATGGCGCTGATATCGTTAACAATATCAGCGCCACTGTCAAGGGCCTGTTCTGCGACGGATGATTTTGTGGTGTCGATGGATAGTGGAATGTTTGATATCCGACGAATAGCTTTGATTGCTGGGATAACCCGCTTAAGTTCCTCTTCTACTGAAACGGGGGCAGCAAAGGGGCGGGTTGATTCACCCCCGATATCGATAATGTCTGCCCCCTCTTCGATTAACTGTTCACCTCTTCTCTCAATAGTTCGTTCTGAGAAAAAAAGGCCGCCATCTGAAAATGAGTCCGGGGTCACATTGAGAATTCCCATGATGTGAACACGGCTGCTGAGATCTATCTGTTGGTCTCTGATAGTTAAATTCACCTGGCAGCAATAAGAGGAAGTGAGTTATCAGCTAGGCTGTGGCAGGAGCTGAGGCTGTGTTGTTTGGTTGGGAGCTTGCAATCAATGCCTCAATATCTTCAAGGACCAACGTCTCCCGATCAAGCAAGGCATGGGAGATAGCTTTGAGGCTATCCAGGTTCTCGGTGAGCAGAGTCTTTACTTTATTGTTGGCATTGAGGATGATCGTTCTGACTTCGTTATCGATTGTAATTGCGGTTCCTTCGCTGTAGTCGCGATGTTGGGAGATCTCGCGACCAAGGAATATCTGTTCCTCTTTCTTGCCGAAGGTCAAGGGGCCAAGATTGTCACTCATTCCCCATTCACATACCATTTTTCGGGCTAGATCCGAGGCGCGTTCGATGTCGTTGCCGGAACCGGTAGTAATTTCATCAAAAATCAATTCTTCGGCTACCCGTCCTCCGAGAAGGATACAGATATTGTTTAAGAGAAACGACTTGGCATGGGTGTATTTGTCATGGGTCGGTAACTGTTGGGTTAAGCCTAAAGCACGGCCACGCGGTATGATCGTGACTTTATGCAACGGGTCGGTTCCGGGGAGAAGCTTGGCAACCAGGGCGTGCCCGGCCTCATGGTAGGCTGTGATCTCTTTTTCTTTTTCAGTGATGATCATGCTACGGCGTTCTGCCCCCATCATGACTTTATCCTTGGCCTTGTCCAAATCAGTCATGGTAACTGTTTTTTGGTTGTTTCTGGCGGCCAATAGTGCAGCCTCGTTGACCATATTTTCGAGGTCGGCGCCGGTAAATCCTGGAGTGCCTCGGGCGATAATTTTCCAGTCAATTTCTTCGGCCAGCGGGACTTTTTTGGCGTGAACTTGAAGGATGGCTTCGCGTCCTTTGACGTCAGGCGCAGGGACGATAACTTGCCGATCGAAACGTCCAGGACGTAATAGTGCAGGATCGAGCACATCCGGTCGGTTGGTAGCAGAGACGATGATGACGCCTTCGTTAGCCTCAAAACCATCCATTTCGACCAATAACTGGTTCAGGGTTTGTTCCCGTTCGTCATGCCCGCCACCGAGGCCAGCGCCGCGATGGCGACCAACAGCATCAATCTCGTCAATAAAGATAATGCATGGAGCATTCTTTTTACCTTGTTCAAAGAGGTCACGGACTCGTGAAGCGCCGACGCCAACAAACATTTCAACAAAGTCAGAACCTGAAATTGAGAAAAATGGTACTCCAGCCTCACCTGCAATAGCCTTGGCCAGTAAGGTTTTACCTGTGCCAGGAGAACCGGCAAGGAGAACTCCTTTTGGAATTCTTGCGCCTAAGTCAGTGAATTTTTTAGGGTCTTTAAGGAAATCAATAATTTCTGTAAGTTCTTCTTTAGCTTCTTCAACACCAGCCACATCCTTGAAGGTGATTTTGGTGGCGCTTTCACTATCTTGAAGACGGGCGCGACTCTTGCCGAAACTCATGGCTTTACCACCACCCATCTGCATCTGGCGCATGAAAAATATCCATACCCCGATCAGGAGCAGCATGGGAAACCATGATACCATGATGGTGATATACCATGGGGTT